>NZ_JBFAZB010000005.1:62541-285333 GCF_040681575.1 Kitasatospora sp. NPDC051702 | reverse complement strand
CTCCCCTTCGTCGTCGCCCTCAACGGCTTCGACGGACACCAGCCCCACACCCCCGACGAGGTCCGCGAGGCCCTCCAGCTCAGCGCCGACACCCCCGTCATCACCCTCGACGCCCGCCGGCGCGACAGCGCCAAGAGCGCCCTCATCACCCTCGTCGAACACGCCCTCCTCGCCCGCCTCCGCTGAGGCCGGTGAACGGTGCCCGTGGACCCTCCGGCGGAGGGTCCACGGGCCGCGGGCGCGTGGCGCGGGGGCGCGCTACTCGGCCGGGTCCAGGCCGGCCCTGATCAGGCCGTAGGTGTAGGCGTCCTCCAGGGCCAGCCAGGAGGCCGCCACCACGTTGTCGGCCACCCCGACGGTGGACCAGGTGGTGGTGCCGTCGGTGGACTCGATCAGCACCCGGGTCTTGGAGCCGGTGCCGTGCTGGCCCTCCAGGATGCGGACCTTGTAGTCCACCAGCTCGAACCTGGCGAGCTGCGGGAAGGTCCGCTCCAGCGCGGCCCGCAACGCCTGGTCGAGGGCGTTCACCGGGCCGTTGCCCTCACCGGTGGCGATCCGGCGCTCGCCCTTCGCCCACAGCTTCACCGTGGCCTCGTTCCCGGTGAAGCCGTTCGGGCCCTGCTCGCTGATGGTCCGCCAGGACTCCAGGGTGTAGAAGCGGTCGCGGCTGCCGCGCACCTCGTCGCGCAGCAGCAGTTCGAAGGAGGCGTCCGCGGACTCGTAGGTGTAGCCGAGGTTCTCCTGCTCCTTCACCCGGGCGACCACCCGGCCGGCGAGATCCCGGTCGGAGGAGAGGTCGTAGCCGAGCTCCTTGCCCTTGAGCTCGACCGAGGCCCGGCCGGCCATGTCGGAGACCAGCATCCGCATGGTGTTGCCGACCCGCTCGGGGTCGATGTGCTGGTAGAGGTCCGGGTCGACCTTGATCGCGGAGGCGTGCAGGCCCGCCTTGTGCGCGAAGGCCGAGTAGCCCACGTACGGCTGGTGGGTGGAGGGGGTCAGGTTGACCACCTCGGCGATCGCGTGCGAGATCCGGGTCATCTCGGCCAGCCGGCCCTCCGGCAGCACCCGCCGGTCGTGCTTGATCTCCAGCGCCCCGACCACCGGGAACAGGTTGGCGTTGCCGACCCGCTCGCCGTAGCCGTTGGCGGTGCACTGCACGTGGGTCGCGCCGGCGTCCACCGCGGCCAGGGTGTTGGCCACCGCGCAGCCGGTGTCGTCCTGGGCGTGGATGCCCAGCCGGGCCCCGGTGACGGCCAGCACGTCGGCGACGATCTCCCGGACGTCCGAGGGCAGCATCCCGCCGTTGGTGTCGCAGAGCACCACCACGTCCGCCCCGGCCCGGTGCGCGGTGCGGACCACGTCCAGCGCGTAGTCGCGGTTCGCCCGGTAGCCGTCGAAGAAGTGCTCGCAGTCGATGAACACCCGCCGCCCCTGGGCCCGCAGGAACTCCACGCTGTCCCGGACCATCTCCAGGTTCTCGTCCAGGGTGGTGCGCAGCGCCAGCTCCACGTGCCGGTCGTGCGACTTGGCGACCAGCGTGATCACGGGGGCGCCGGAGGCGACCAGTGCGGCCAGCTGCGGGTCCTCCGCGGCCCTGCCGCCGGCCCGGCGGGTGGCCCCGAAGGCGACCAGCCGGGCGTGCCGCAGGTCCAGCTCCGCGGCGGCACGGGCGAAGAACTCGGTGTCGCGCGGGTTCGCCCCGGGCCACCCGCCCTCGATGAAGCCCACCCCGAACTCGTCCAGGTACCGGGCGATGGCCAGCTTGTCCGCCACCGTCAGGTTGATGCCCTCCCGCTGCGCGCCGTCGCGCAGGGTGGTGTCGAACACGTGGAAACTGTCGTCGGTACGGCTGACCTCGGTCATGACCCCTGGTTCTCCGTTTCGGGGAGGTTGTACTGCTCTGCCGGATCTCGAGTCCCGGCTCCACTGTCCAGCATCCCGCGCGCGCCCCGGTGTCCCCGAGCCCCTTGTGGGGGCTCCCGGCCGGTCCGGGGTAAACAAAAAGACCCCTCGCGGGTGCGAGAGGTCTGCGCGCGGGTCTGGACGCTGGTGGTCGCTCCGCATCGGGTCCTGCGGGAGCGGTCACTGCGGACCGGCGCGCCTGCTGCTAATAATCAGCGACAGCGAGGACACGCTGGCAGTCTGGCACAGCCCCCGCGGTCCGGCCCGCCCGTCTCGCGATGCGAAACGCGGCAGGCCGGCGCGGGTGCGGAATCAGACGATCTTGTGCAGCCAGCCGTGGGTGTCGGGGGCCTGGCCGCCCTGGATCGCCAGCAGCGCCCGGCGCAGCTCCATGGTGACCGGGCCGGGCTCGCCGGCGCCGACCGTCCAGTCGGCGGCGGCCGACTTCACCGAGCCGACCGGGGTGATCACGGCGGCGGTGCCGCAGGCGAACACCTCGGTGAGGGTGCCGTCGGCGTTGGCCCGCTGCCACTCGTCGGTGGAGATCTTGCGCTCCTCGACGGCGTAGCCGAGGTCGGCGGCGAGCTGCAGCAGCGAGTCGCGGGTGATGCCGGGCAGCAGGGCGCCGGACAGCTCCGGGGTGACGATCTTCGCGTCCGCGCCCTCGCCGAAGACGAAGTACAGGTTCATGCCGCCCATCTCCTCGACCCACCGGTGCTCGGCGGCGTCGAGCCAGACCACCTGGTCGCAGCCCTTGGCGGCGGCCTCCGCCTGGGCGATCAGCGAGGCGGCGTAGTTGCCGGCGCACTTGGCGGCGCCGGTGCCGCCGGGCGCGGCCCGGACGTACTCCTTGGACAGCCACACCGAGACCGGCTTGACGCCGCCCGGGAAGTAGGCGCCGGCCGGCGAGGCGATGATCATGAACAGGTAGGAGTTGGCCGGCCGGACACCCAGACCGACCTCGGTGGCGAACATGAACGGGCGCAGGTACAGGCTCTGCTCGGGCTCGTTCGGCACCCAGGCCTGCTCCTGCTGGACGAGCAGCTCGACGGCCTCGACGAAGGTCTCCACCGGCAGCTCCGGCATCGCCAGGCGGCGGGCCGAGGCCTGGAAGCGGGCGGCGTTGGCCTCCGGGCGGAAGGTCGCGATGGAGCCGTCGGCCTGGCGGTAGGCCTTGAGGCCCTCGAAGATCGCCTGGCCGTAGTGCAGCGTCATGTTCGCCGGGTCGATCTCCAGCGGCGCGTACGGCGCCAGCTGGGCGTCGTGCCAGCCCACGCCCTCGGTCCAGCGGATGGTGACCATGTGATCGGTGAAGACCCGGCCGAAACCGGGGTTGGCCAGCCGGGCCTCGCGCTCCGCGGCGGGCAGCGGGTGGGCGGAAGGCTTGAGGTCGAACGAGATGGGCGCCTGGGTGGGCGTGCTCATGGCTGTTTCCTTCACCGTGGGGTTGGTTCGGGTCGCCACCGCCGGTGGACGTCACGGCGAACGATCACCGGAACGAACGCACGGCGGCACGACCCACTGTCGATACTCGCATCCAGAGGGCCGTGCCGAACAGTCGCCCGCTCCTTGGGGAGCTGCAAGCTGCGGTTATGCGGTCGGGCCCACCGGGCCGGACCTTGTCGGACCCGGCTCGTCGGCCGGACTCCGTCCTTCGGATCCGGCCCGTCAGCCGGCTACTCGGTCGGCGAGCGCGTCGCCGACCTCGGAGGTGCTGCGGGTGCCGGTGCGCTCGGCCAGGTCCGCGGCGACGGCGGCCTCCACGCGGGCCGCCTCCGCGGCGAAGCCCAGGTGCTCCAGCAGCATGGCGACCGACAGCACGGTGGCCGTCGGGTCGGCCTTGCCCTGGCCGGCGATGTCCGGCGCCGAACCGTGCACCGGCTCGAACATCGACGGGAACTCGCCGCTCGGGTTGATGTTGCCGCTCGCGGCCAGGCCGATCCCGCCGGTCACGGCGGCGGCCAGGTCGGTCAGGATGTCGCCGAACAGGTTGTCGGTGACGATGACGTCGAAGCGTTCCGGCTGGGTGACGAAGAAGATCGTCGCCGCGTCGACGTGCAGGTAGTCGGTGGTGACCTCGGGGAACTCCTCGCCGACCGCGGCGAAGATCCGCGACCACAGGTGCCCGGCGTGCACCAGCACGTTGTTCTTGTGCACCAGGGTGAGCTTCTTGCGCGGCCGCGCCTGGGCCCGGCGGTAGGCGTCGCGCACCACGCGCTCGATGCCGAAGGCGGTGTTGAGGCTGACCTCGGTGGCCACCTCCTGCTCCGTCCCGGTGCGCAGCGAACCGCCGTTGCCCACGTACGGGCCCTCGGTGCCCTCGCGGACCACCACGAAGTCGATGTCCGGCTCGCCCGCCAGCGGGGACTTCACCCCGGGGAACAGCCGGCCGGGGCGCAGGTTGATGTGGTGGTCGAAGGCGAAGCGCAGCTTCAGCAGCAGCCCCCGCTCCAGCACGCCCGACGGCACGCTCGGGTCGCCGATGGCGCCCAGCAGGATCGCGTCGTGGGACTTCAGCTCCGCCAGCACGGAGTCCGGCAGCGTCTCCCCGGTCCGGTGGTAGCGCCGGGCCCCGAGGTCGTACTCGGTGGTCTCCAGCTTGACGTCGGCGGGAAGCACCGCGCCCAGGACCTTCAGACCTTCGGCCACCACTTCCTGGCCGATGCCGTCACCCGGGACTACTGCGAGACGAATCGTGCGAGACATGCTCGGACCCTACTCCGCCGTCCCAGGGGCTGACACCTGGCGTCCACCATCCGGACGCGCCGGGCCGGGACGGGCCGGCTCAGGTCAGGTCGACCTCGACCGGGAACGGGCGCTCGACCTTCAGCTGCTTGTGGTGGATGCCGGTCAGCCCATAGCCCCTGGTCGCCGGGTCCAGCTCGTACGTGTGGACGACCGGGCGGCCCTCGTCGCACTCGACGCGCCAGAAGTGGCGGATGCCGGCTGCCGCGTACTTGCGCGGCTTGGTCTCACGGTCACGCTCGCGGGACTCCTCCGAAACGACCTCGACCGCCAGCAGGACGTGCTCGGCGGAAAAGCCCGTCTGGCGGTAACCGGTGTCCGAGTCCTCGTGGACCACGAGGATGTCCGGCTCCGGCCGGTTCCTCCGGTCCAGGGTGACCGTCATTTCCGGCCACACCTCCCAACCCGCCGGAACCGCCTTCTCCAGCCCACGCTCCAGCATGCGCTTCGCCCGAACATGGAACTTCGTCTGCGGACTCACGAAGATCAGGCTCCCGTCGAGCAGTTCGGTGTGCGGCGGGAGATCAGGCAGCCGGTCGAGATCCTCTGCGGTGTAGCCGCCGACAGGAGGCCGGATCCAGTCGGGGTACGGCGAGATGCTCATGGTTCCTCCCATACGGGCATCCTGGCGGCGCTCCCAGGCTACTTGGCAAGGCCGTCCGGAACGCCACCCCTTCGAAGGAGCGCGTACGTCGTTTTCCGCGCCGGGGGCGCAATGATGGTGGCGGATCCGGGGTCACTGGCAGAACGGGGCGCGTGCGTGAGGGCCGAGCGGCGGCGGGAGGTGCTGGTCTGCGGGGGTGCGGCGGGGCTGGCGGCGGGCGGGTACGCGCTCGCCGCAGGACTGCACGGGGCGTGGCCGACCGGAGCCGGCGAGGTCGCCGTGCCGTACCACGCGCACCTGTGGGACCTGCTGCACGGCCGGGCCGCCGGGGACCTGCTGTTCAACTGGAACAGCGGCTACGGCGTGCCGTTCCTGGCCGACTTCTTCGCCTACCTGATGAACCCGTTCTCCTGGCCCACGGCGCTCCTCCCCCGCGACCAGGGGCGGCTCGCCGTGTTCCTGGTCGTGCTGGCCAGCATCGGTCTGGGCACCGCCCTGATGGCCCACCTGCTGGGCCGGCTGCACACCGGCCCGCACTGGCTGCGGGCGCTCGCCGCCGTCGGCTACGGGCTCTGCGCCTGGGTGCTGGACGTGGGCGGGGCGGCGCCGATGTGGCTCTGGGGGCTGGTCTCGCTGCCGCTGCTGGGCCTGGCCGCCGACTGGTGCCTGCACGAGCGGCGCTGGGTGGCCGGCTCGCTGTGCGTCACCCTCGCCTGGGCCGGCAACCTGTACACCGCCGCGCTGGCCACCCTGGCGGCCGGCCTGTTGCTGGCCGTCCGGCTGTTCACCGCCCCGCGGCCGCTGCGGCAGCGGGTCCGGGTCACCGGGCGCGCGGTCACCATGGCCACCGTCGGGATCCTGCTCGCCGCGCCCGTGCTGTTCGTCGCCGTCCGCGCCGCGCACACCGCCCAGCCGGAGTCCCCGGTGCAGCCGCTCGGCCCGTCGGGGCTCGGCGGGCACCTGGCGCAGCTGCTGCCGGCCGCCCACGGCGGTCTGCCGCTGCCGGACGTCGCGATCGGCGTGCTGGGGCTGCTGCTGGTGTGCGGGCTGCCGTTCAACCGGCGGGTCCGGGTGCGGGAGCGGGCGGTGTGGTGCGGGGCGCTGGTGCTGGTGGGGCTCGGCTTCGTGTGGACCCCGACGGTGCTGGTCTGGCACGGCCTGGCGATCCCGGCCGGCGGGCCGTACCGGGTGGCGTTCGTGCTGAGCGGCCTGCTGGTGCTGGCGGGCTGGGTGTCGCTGGCGCACCGGCCGGACGGGGTGACCCTGCTGGGCGGCGCCGCGGTGGTCGCGCTGATCGCCGGGCTGGCGGCGGGCCGGCACTCGGTGCGCGCCTCGACCTGGCTGCTGCTGGCCGTCGGCGGTGCCGTGGTGCTGGCCGCGCTCCGGGTCCTCGACCGCCGGCACGCCGACCGCCGGGCGGGCGCCGTGGCCACCTGGGTGCTGGGGGGCGCGGTGCTCGGCAACGCGGTCTGGTCCGGGTACGCGGCGCTGGGCGCCGTCCCGCCCGGGGGCGCCCCGGAGTCCGCCGTCCGGGCCGGGTACGCGGCGGTGCGGGGCGCCGCCGACTGGCCGCTGGGCCGCAGCGACCCGGGGCCGCACGCCTTCACCACCAACGACCCGCTGCTGCTCGACGGGCAGGGCGGCGGCTACTTCAGCGGCTACCTGCCGACGGTCGTCGCCCTGCTGCTGCACGACCTGGGCGCGGGCTGGACGGCCGGCGGCCGGCAGACGGCCAGCGTCACCGACCCGGTCGGGCAGGCGCTGTTCGCCGTCCGCGCGCACCTCGACGACGGGCCGCCCCCGGACGGCTTCGTCCAGGGCCGGGCCGCCGCGCCGCCGCTGGTCACGGTGCTACCGCCGGGCGCCCGGACGGACACCGGCTCGGTCTGGTCCCGGCAGGAGTCGCTGCTCGGGGAGCGGGTGTACGAGGCCCCGCTGCCCGTCCCGGCGGGCGGCCCGGCACCCACCCTGCACGGCAGCAGCGGCTGGTCGCTGCCCGGCGGCGCCGAGGGCACGGTCCTCACCGTGGCCTGCACCCCGGGCGGGACGGCCTACTTCCACGGCGTCTGGTACCGGGGCACGGTCAGCGGCCTCGGGACGACCTTCGAGAGCGACGGCGAGCAGCCCACCACCGCCGTCGCCGTCCACCGGCTGGGGCCGGTCCCGGCCGACGGGACGGTCCGGGTGACGCTGCGCTCCGACACGGTGAGCCAGCTCCCCGCCCGGCCGGTCGGATGCCTGCGGGCCGGCGCCCTGGAGGCGGCCGTCGCCCGGCTGACCGCCACCGGTGCCACCCGGGTGACGGCGGGCGGGCACACGCTGTCCGCGGCCCTCCCGGCCGGGTCGACGGGCACCGCGCTGGTCTCCGTCGCGGCCACCGACGGGTGGGGCTGCGCGGCCGGCGGCGGTCCGCGGGTGGCACCGACGCCGGTCCTCGGCATGATCGGCGTCCCGCTGGGCGGCGGCGCCGACCGGGTGGACTGCTCCTTCCGCCCGCCCGGTCTCACCGAGGGCCTCACCGTGGCCTCCGGCACCGCCGGCCTGCTGGCGCTGGTGCTCGTCTTCGCCCGTCTGACGCACCGGCCCGCGCGCCCGTCCCGCGGCGCCCGGCGGCGGGCCGCCGCGGGCTGACCGGACGGCCTGGGCGAACGTCCGACGGGCCGCGGCGGCGGGGGACCACACGGAGGGGCGGTCCCGCCACCCGGCGGGACCGCCCCTCCACGGTGTCCGGTCGTCAGGGGAGGGCGATCACCTGCCCGCGGCGGTCCGCCGGGTTGAGGTGGTGCAGCAGGAGCAGCCGGGACCGGTCGCCCACGGCGCGGTGGACGGCGAGCACGGTTCCGGAGTGGACGGGGGCGGCGAGGGCGACCGGTCCGGTGGTGCCGACGTGGACGTCCAGCGCGGGGTGCAGGACGTCGATGGCCACGGTGGGGCGGGTGCCGCGCAGCCCGACGGCCGAGTAGGCCTCCGCCGGGTCGGGCTTCCCGGGGCCGGCGGCGCCCGTCCAGACGCCGTAGTGGACGGTGCTGTGGCCCTCCCGGACGCCGGGGAGCACGCTCAGCCGGACGGGGAGCACCAGGACGTCGCTGTCCAGCAGGTCGGTGTCGGTGTCGCCCCAGTGGGCGTCGAGCGGCTGGACGTCGAGTTCGGCACCGGTGCGGGCGTCCAGGGCGCGGGAGACCAGGACGTCGCTGCCGCGCTGCCGGTCGGCCTTGAGGATGACGTCGGTGGTGCCGTCCCCGTCGGTGTCGAGGGAGGCCCGGACGCCGAAGAGCCCGACCGGGGTGGCGGCGGGGGCCCAGAGCCTGGCGCCGACGTAGAACAGGTCGGGGGTGGCGCCGGCCCCGACGGCCCGCAGGTTGGCGACCCGTTCGCCGGGGTGTTCGACGCAGACGTCCTGCGCCGGGTAGGCCGCCTCGGTGGCCTCCTCGGGCCCGATGCCGGCGCCCGGTCCGGCGGCCGCGCCGCTGCCGGACGGGCAGTCGGCCCAGCGGGCTCCCTCGCCGCCGAGGGCGAGCGCGGTGACGAGTCCGGGCCGGTTCCCGGGGGCGTCGCTGCCGGCGACCGCGAGCAGGGTGCCGTCCCGGGTGGTGCGGGCGGCGGTGGTGGCCGCGTGGTCGGTGGCGGCGCGCGGCGCGGCGAGCACCGGGACCCGCAGTTCCGGCAGGGCCGGGTCGGTGACGGGGGTGAGCAGGACGCGGCCGGAGAGCTCGCCGCGGTAGCTGCGGGCCAGGCCGCCCTGCACGGTGTCCAGGGTGGGGTCGGGGGTCCGGCCCAGCTCGCCCGGGACGGACAGCGTCACCCGGATCCGCGCCGTCCCGCCGGCCGGGACGTCCACCCGGGCGGGCGTCACCTCGAAGGCGGCGCCGGGCAGTTCGGTGGCGGCCGCGTAGCCGGTGCGGTAGCTCAGCGGCCGGTCGGCGTGGTTGCTGACCTCGATCTCGCGGTCGAGGGCGGTCGGCCCGCCGATCTCGACCGGTCCGAAGGAGACGCCGACGGCGCCCTCGGGCGCCCCCTCGCCGGTCGCGTAGGCGACGACGGGGGTCCGCACGGCGCGGTCGGCCTGGGCGCGCCCGGCGCCGGTGCGCTCGGGGCCGTACACCGGCCCGCCGTGGTCGTCGCCGAGCCAGGTGTCGACGCTGGTGTTCATCAGCGCGGCCTTGAGCTGCTCGACCGGCCAGTCGGGGTGCACCGCGCGGACCAGCGCGGCGAGGCCGGCGACGTGGGGGGTGGCCATCGAGGTGCCGTCCTCGCGCTGACCGCCGCTGCCGCTGCCGACGAGGGCGGACCAGATGGTCTCGCCGGGGGCGGCGAGGTCCGGCTTGACCAGGCCGGGCACGCCGATGCCGCGGGAGGTGAAGTCGGTCAGGGTGTCGGTGCGGCCCGGCTGGTCCTGGGAGACGGAGCCGTGCAGCGGGTTGCCGGGAGCGGCGAGCCGGATCCGGACGGGGCCCGCGGCGGCGGCCTGCCGGAGCCGTTCGCCGTCGGCGCGGGCCAGCAGGGCGGCCGGGATCCGCTCGTTCCCGGCGATCTCGGCGAGGTGGTCGGTGTCGGCGGCGTAGAGGACGCCGATGGCGCCGGCGTCGGCGGCGTGGTCGGCGCGCGGGCCGGAGTTGCAGGCCCGGTCGGGCTCGCGGGTGCGCCAGGTGAGGACGGCGACGCGGCCCTCCAGGCGCTGCCGGTCGGCCTCGCTGAAGGCGGCGCAGCCGTCGGACTGGTCGGCGGGCAGCCCGAGCAGGCCGCTGACGTCGGCGGTGGCCCAGCCCTGGTAGCGCTCGCTCCAGTGGGCGGGGACGACGCCGGCGAGGTCGGCGGGGGCGAGCACGGTGAGGCCGTCGGCGTCGCTGTGCGGGTCGACGGAGGCGGCGACGGCGACGGCCCGGGCGGCGGTGCCGGGGCTGCCGCCGACGCCGTAGACGTCGCCGTCGTTGCCGGCCGCGGCCACCACGACGGTGCCGAGGGCGGCGAGCCGGTCGACGGCGAGGGCGTCGGTGTCGTCGGGGTTGCCGAAGTGGCTGCCCAGGGAGAGGTTGACGACGTCGAGGCGGTCGGTGAGGTCGCCGTCGCCGTTCGGGTCGGCGGCGAGGTCGAGGGCCTGGGCGAGGCGGTCGGTGGAGCCCGCGCAGCCGAAGACCCGGATCGCGTAGAGCTGGGCGCCGGGGGCGGCGCCCGGGCCGATCCTGAAGCCGGCCGGGTCGAGCCCCGGCCGGTAGGGGCCGGTGTACGGGCGGCCGTCGGCGGTGACGCCGTACCCGGCGGCGGTGCCGGCGACGTGGGTGCCGTGCCCGTTGCGGTCGCAGTCGATCGGGTTGTCGCTGGGGTGCGGGACGGGCTGGTGGTTCGGGGAGGACGGGTCGGGGTCGTAGTCGTCGCCGACGAGGTCCTTGCCGCCGACCACCTTGGCGTTGGGGAAGAGCTCGGGCGGCGCGGGCTTCCCGCGTTCGACGGAGCGGAAGGCGGCCTCGGTGCCGGGGCCGCCGAAGTCGGCGTGGGTGTAGTCGATGCCGCTGTCGACGATCCCGATCCGCACCCCCCGGCCGGTGGTCCCGGCGGCGCCGGCCTGGTCACCGCCGGCTCCGGCCCAGACCTGCGGGGCGCCGGTGAGCGGCACGGAGTGCGCGTTGTCCCGCTGCTTGCGGACGATCGGGTGGACGGCCAGCACGCCGGGCAGCGCGCGCAGGGCGGGCAGCCGGCCGGCGGGCACGTCGACGGCGAGGCCGGTGAGCAGGGTGCGGGTGCGGTAGAGCTCCCGGGTGGCGGGTGCCGCGCGGTGCACGGCGGCGGCGGCGCGGTCGAGGGCCTCGGCGGCCCTGGCCTGCTGGGCGGCTCCGGCGTCGGCGGCCTCGCGGCGGACGGCCTCCGGGGAGCGCCGGGCCCGGCGGGCTCCGTCGGCGGCGCGCCGCCAGGCGGGGCCGGCCGCCTCGGTGGTGAGTTCGAGCAGGACGGAGGCGGTTCGCCCGGCTCCGGCGGGCGCCGTCGGGGGGTGCGGCGGGCCGCCGGAGGCCGGGGCGGCGGCGAGCGCCGCGGTCCCGGCCAGCAGGGCGAGGGTGAGGCCGATCCTGGCGACGGTTCGGCGGACGGGTGGCAGGCGCACTGGGCCCTCTCCCCCGGGAGGGGGACTGATCCGCACACCGTGTCGCTGACGCCCGCCCGCGCGGCCGTCGATCACCCTTCCGGGGGCCCCAAATTAGGATGATCGCGCCGGGCGGGGCGAGCAACTTCCCCCGGACGGAGGCCGGTTGCACTCGACCGGGTGAACCGGCGTCAGCCCGGGCGGCCCATTAGGCGGATGAACGCCGACGGCCGCCCGGCCCGGCGGGGCGATCCCGCCGGAGGGCCGGCCCGACCCGTCAGAGGTGGCCGGTCACGCCGCCGTTGTCGCGGCGGTCCAGCGAGCGCTGCAGCGCGGCGGCGGCGAAGGAGTTCCGCTCGGCGGTCCGGCGGCGGCGCGGGGCGCGGACGGGGGTGGCGGCGGGGGCGGGGGCGGCGTGGCGGTCTGCGGTGGTAGGCATACCGGGCTCCTTGGGGGCATGCGTGCAGGGGCACGCAGAGGGTTGGGGAGGGGTACGCGCGGAGCAGGGGTCTCCTGCCGTGGGGGCGCACGCGCACACGGGCCGCGCGCCCTGGCTACAGGGGCGGCACATCGTGTGGCTCTTCCACGGTACGACCAGGTCGGGGCCGTGTCTGCACGAATACTTGGATTTCCTAGTATCTGAGACGCGGCTCACCCCGAGGAACGCAGCGGGGCCCGGACCGCCGGCGAACGGCGGTCCGGGCCCCGTGGGCCTTCGGGCTCAGGCGCCCAGGTCGACCGAGCGGGCGAAGCGGGCGCCGATCTCGGCGGCGATCGCCGACAGCACGTCCTGCGGGATCTGGCTGTCCACGGTGATGGAGGCGAGCGCGCCGCCGCCGTCCCGCGCCACCTGCATGCCGGCGATGTTCACGCCGGCGTCGCCGAGGTGGCGGCCGAGCACGCCGACCACGCCCGGGCGGTCCTCGTACTTGAAGAACGCCATGTGGTCGGTGAGCGCGACGTCCACGTCGAAGGCGTCCACGCCGACGATCTTCTGGGTCTGCTTCGGGCCCGCCAGCGTGCCGGAGATGGCGATCTCCTCGCCGTTCGCGAGCGTGCCGCGGACGGTGATCACGTTGCGGTGCTCGGGGCTCTCGCTGGAGGTGGTCAGGCGGACCTCGACGCCGCGCTCCTGGGCGAACAGCGGGGCGTTGACGTAGGACACCGTCTCCGCCACCACGTCCTCGAACACGCCCTTCAGCGCCGACAGTTCGAGCACCTTGACGTCGTGCTGGGTGATCTCGCCGCGGACCTCGACGTCGAGCCGGACGGCCACCTCGCCGGCCAGCGCGGTGAAGATCCGGCCGAGCTTCTCGGCGAGCGGCAGGCCCGGGCGCACGTCCTCGGCGATCACGCCGCCCTGGACGTTGACGGCGTCCGGTACCAGCTCGCCGGCGAGCGCGAGGCGCACCGACTTGGCGACGGCGATGCCGGCCTTCTCCTGGGCCTCGTCGGTGGAGGCGCCCAGGTGCGGGGTGGCGACCACGTTGTCGAAGGCGAACAGCGGGGAGTCGGTGCACGGCTCCTTGGCGTACACGTCCAGGCCGGCGCCGGCCACCCGGCCGTCGCGCAGGGCGCTGGCGAGCGCCTCCTCGTCGACGATGCCGCCGCGGGCGGCGTTGACGATGCGCACGGTCGGCTTGACCTTGTGCAGCGCCTCGTCGCCGATCAGGCCGATCGTCTCGGGGGTCTTGGGGAGGTGGACGGTGATGAAGTCCGAGACCTCGAGCAGCTCCTCGAGGGTGACCAGCTTGACGCCCATCTGGGCGGCGCGGGCGGCCTGGATGTAGGGGTCGTACGCGACGATCTTCATGCCGAAGGCCGACATCCGCTGCGCGACCAGGACGCCGATCCGGCCGAGGCCGACCACGCCGAGGGTCTTCTCGCTCAGCTCGACGCCGGTGTACTTGTTGCGCTTCCACTCGCCCTGCTTCAGCGCGGCGTTGGCCGGGGCGATGTTGCGGGCGACGGAGATCAGCAGGCCGCAGGCGAGCTCGGCGGCGGTGACGATGTTGGAGGTCGGCGCGTTGACGACCATCACGCCGGCCTTGGTGGCGGCGGAGACGTCCACGTTGTCCAGGCCGACGCCGGCCCGGGCGACCACCTTGAGCTTGCGGGCGGCGGCCAGCGCCTCGGCGTCGACCTTCGTCGCGGAGCGGATCAGGATCGCGTCGACGTCGGCGATCGCGGTGAGCAGCTCGGTGCGGTCGGCACCGTTGCAGTGGCGGATCTCGAAGTCGGGACCGAGGGCGTCGACGGTGGCGGGCGACAGCTCTTCGGCGATCAGAACGACGGATTTGCTCACGACAGTGTGTCCTTAACTGTCCGGTTCTCCCCGGCACGGAGGTGGCGTGGAGGCGGGGGGAAGGTGGCATGCCGCGTAGGTAGACGCACGACGCTGTGGGCCTGACGCGCACTCGGAAGTGTATCGACGGGCTGGGTACCAGGCTGCTCCCGTCCGGCGAAATCACCCGGACGGGAGCAGCCTACTTGTACAAGGGAGTTGCGGAACGGGAGCGGACTCCCGCGCGGGGTCAGGCCTTCTCGTTGACCCAGCTCATCAGCGAGCGCAGCTTCTTGCCGGTGGTCTCCAGCAGGTGGTCCTCGTCGGCCTTCTTGTACTCGTTGTACTTGGGCAGACCGGCCTTGTACTCGGCGATCCAGGTGTTGGCGAAGGTGCCGTCCTGGATCTCGGCGAGGACCTTCTTCATCTCGGCCTTGGTGTCGGCGGTGATGATCCGCGGGCCGGTGACGTAGTCGCCCCACTCGGCGGTCTCGGAGACCGACCAGCGCATCTTCTCCAGGCCGCCCTCGTACATCAGGTCGACGATGAGCTTCAGCTCGTGCAGGCACTCGAAGTAGGCGATCTCCGGCTGGTAGCCGGCCTCGACCAGGGTCTCGAACCCGGCCTTCACCAGGGCGGCGGTGCCACCGCAGAGGACGGCCTGCTCACCGAACAGGTCGGTCTCGGTCTCCTCGGTGAAGGTGGTCTTGATGACGCCGGCCTTGGTGGCGCCCAGGCCCTTGGCGTAGGACAGCGCGAGGGCGAAGGCGTTGCCCGAGGCGTCCTGCTCGACGGCGACGATCGCGGGGACGCCGCGGCCCTCCTCGTACTGGCGGCGGACCAGGTGGCCCGGGCCCTTCGGGGCGACCATGCAGACGTCGACGTCCGCCGGGGGCTTGATGAAGCCGAAGCGGATGTTCAGGCCGTGGCCGAAGAACAGGGCGTCGCCGGACTTCAGGTGCGGGGCGATGTCCGCCTCGTAGACGTCGGCCTGGATCGGGTCCGGCACCAGGATCATGATGACGTCGGCCTCGGCGGCGGCCTCGGCCGGGGTGACGACGCGCAGGCCGGCCTCCTCCGCCTTGGCGCGGGACTTGGACTCGGGCTTCAGGCCGACGCGGACGTCGGCGCCGGAGTCGCGCAGGGACAGCGCGTGGGCGTGGCCCTGGCTCCCGTAGCCGATGACCGCGACCTTGCGGCCCTGGATGATGGACAGGTCGGCGTCGTCTTCGTAGAACAGCTCGGCCACGGGGGCACATCTCCTTGCGTGGTGGTTGCCGGGTGCGCACTACCTACGGTAGGCGCACCGGCGGGGGTGTGGGGTTGCGCTTCAGCTGGTGAGACGGCCCGCGTCTCGGGGGTTTCAGGCGCTGCGGTCGAGGGCGCGCAGCGAGCGGTCCGTGATCGAACGGGCGCCGCGCCCGATGGCGACCAGGCCGGACTGGACCAACTCCTTGATGCCGTAAGGCTCCAGCATCCGGAGCATGGCCTCCAGCTTGTCCGAGCTGCCGGTGGCCTCGATGGTCACCGCGTCGGGGGACACGTCGACGGTCTTGGCACGGAACAGCTGGACGATCTCGACGATCTGCGACCGGGTCTCGTTGTCGGCGCGGACCTTCACCAGGACCAGTTCCCGCTGGATCGCAGCGGACTGGTCGAGCTCGACGATCTTTATCACGTTCACGAGCTTGTTGAGCTGCTTGGTGACCTGTTCCAGCGGGAGGTCCTCGACGTTGACCACGATGGTCATCCGGGACACGTCCGGGTGCTCGGTCGGGCCGACGGCGAGGGAGTCGATGTTGAAGCCCCGACGGGAGAACAGCGCGGCGATGCGGGCGAGCACGCCTGGCTTGTTCTCGACCAGGACGGAGAGGGTGTGCTTGGACATGGGGTTCCTCAGTCGTTCCCAGAGGGGCCCGGCGTAGCCGGACGAACGAAGGGTGGGGTCGGGTGGCGGGGCGGGCTCAGTCGAGGTCGTCGCCGAAGTCGGGCCTCACGCCCTTGGCGAACTGGATCTCGTCGTTGCTGGTGCCCGCCGCGACCATCGGCCAGACCATGGCGTCCTGGTGGACGATGAAGTCGATGACGACCGGGCGGTCGTTGATCTCCATCGCCTGCTTGATCACCGCGTCCAGGTCCTCGGGGCGCTCGCAGCGCAGACCGACGCACCCCATCGCCTCGGACAGCAGGACGAAATCGGGGATCCGGGTGCCCTGGGCCGGCGGCTCGATGCCGTCGTGGTCGGGGCCGGAGTGCAGCACGGTGTTGGAGTAGCGCTGGTTGTAGAACAGCGTCTGCCACTGGCGGACCATGCCGAGCGAGCCGTTGTTGATGACCGCGACCTTGATCGGGATGCCGTTCAGGGCGCAGGTGACCAGCTCCTGGTTGGTCATCTGGAAGCAGCCGTCGCCGTCGATGGCCCAGACCGTGGCCTCCGGCCGGCCGGCCTTGGCGCCCATCGCCGCCGGGACGGCGTAGCCCATGGTCCCCGCGCCGCCCGAGTTCAGCCAGGTGCCCGGCTTCTCGAACCGGATGAACTGCGAGCTCCACATCTGGTGCTGGCCGACGCCCGCCGCGTAGATCGCGTCCGGGCCGACCAGCCGGCCGATCCGCTCGATGACCTGCTGCGGGGAGAGCTGGCCGCCGGGGGCCTCCTCGTAGCCCAGCGGGTAGGTCTTCTTCCACTCGTCGAGCTTCTCCCACCACTCGGCGTAGTCGCCCTTGTGGCCGGCGTCGAACTCGGCCTGGACGGCCACGATCAGGTCGGCCAGCACCTCGCGGGCGTCGCCGACGATCGGCACGTCGGCCGGGCGGTTCTTGCCGATCTCGGCCGGGTCGATGTCCGCGTGGACGACCTTGGCGTACGGGGCGAAGCTGTCCAGCTTGCCGGTGACGCGGTCGTCGAAGCGGGCGCCGAGGGTGAACAGCAGGTCGGCCTTCTGCAGCGCGGTGACCGCCGGGACGGTGCCGTGCATGCCGGGCATGCCGAGGTGCTGCGGGTGGCTGTCGGGGAAGGCGCCGAGGGCCATCAGGGTGGTGACCACGGGGGCGCCGGTCAGCTCGGCGAGGATCCGCAGCTCGGCGGTGGCCTGCGCCTTGATGACGCCGCCGCCGACGTACAGCACCGGGCGCTTGGCGCTCACCAGCATCTTCGCGGCCTCGCGGATCTGCTTGGCGTGCGGCTTGGTGACCGGGCGGTAGCCGGGCAGCGAGGTCTCCACCGGCCAGCGGAAGGTGGTGGTGGCCTGCAGCGCGTCCTTGGCGATGTCGACCAGGACCGGCCCGGGGCGGCCGGTGGCGGCGATGTGGAACGCCTCGGCGATCACCCGGGGGATCTCGGCCGGGTCGGTGACCAGGTAGTTGTGCTTGGTGATCGGCATCGTGATGCCGCAGATGTCCGCCTCCTGGAAGGCGTCGGTGCCGATCGCCTTGGAGGCGACCTGGCCGGTGATCGCGACGACGGGCACCGAGTCCATGTAGGCGTCGGCGATCGGGGTCACCAGGTTGGTCGCCCCGGGGCCGGAGGTCGCCATGCAGACCCCGACCCGGCCGGTGGCCTGGGCGTATCCGGTGGCGGCGTGCCCGGCACCCTGCTCGTGCCGGACCAGGATGTGGCGCACCTTGGCGGAGTCCATCAGCGGGTCGTACGCGGGAAGGATGGCCCCGCCCGGGATGCCGAAGACGGTGTCCGCGCCCACGGCCTCCAGCGAGCGGATGAGCGACTGGGCGCCGGTCATGGTCTCGACGACGTGCTGGGGAGCGGGAGCGTGGGCGGCCGGGTTGTCCCCGCGGCGGGGGGATGCGGCGTGCTCGGTCATCTGCCTGTCTCTTCTCGGGTTTTTGCCGGCCCGGTGGCTGCGGGCCCCGGTGGTACGAGGGTGGGGTCCCGGTTCCGGGCCGATCGCCGGCTCTGCCTCAATCGTCCCGCGCTCCCCGGTGGATCGGGGTAGTCCGGAGCGTTTGGGGCCAGGGTTTTGCGGTGGTGGAACAGCGTCAGTGCAACAAAAAACCCCTCGTGCCCAGGGCATGCGAGGGGTGGCGCGTCGGTCTGTCACGAGCAGGGCCTACGAGCCCGCTCAGCCGACGCGCCCGCCAAGTACGAGAATTCGGGTGCGCATGGCAACGACCCTCCTCCTGCACGGGGGCGCATGTCAAGCAGGTGGGATCGCCGTCTCACCATGCGAGCCGGAGCCCGGGCCGGTCACCGCGCGGTGTTCGGGCAGGTCGGGGGCCCCGTGGCGGTGCGCGACCCGCCCGGCACCGCCCTCCCCGCGGACACCCGGACGGGTGTCCGCGGCCAGGTACGCCCGCCGGGCCGAGACCGAGCCCAGCGGTCTCGGCAGCGGGTAGCCGCGGCGCACCAGCGCCCGGCGCAGCCGGGTCTCGTCCAGCGGGGGCGCGAAGGCCGAGCCCTGGCCCTGCCGACAGCCCAGCTCCTGCAGCGCGGCGACCTGCCGGGGCAGGTCCACCCCCTCCGCGGCGGTGACCAGCCCGAGGTCGCGGCCGAGCCGCAGGGCGTGCCCGGCGAGGGTGCGGCTGAGCGCGGACTCGCCGAGGTCCCGGACCAGCGAGCGGTCCAGCTTGAGACCGTCCAGGGGCAGCCGGGCCAGCGCCCCGAGCGAGCCGCTGCCGGCGCCGTAGCCGGCCAGCACGGTGGTGACCCCGAGGCGGCGGAGCGCGGCCAGCCGGCGGCCCAGCTCGTCGGCGAGCGGGTCCGGGCCCATCCGGGCCACCTCGATCACCAGCTCGCCGGCCGGCAGCCGGCTGTCGCGCAGGGCCGCGGCCACCGTCTCGTACAGGCCGGGTGAGCAGAGCCGCTCGGTGGAGAGCCGGACGGCCACCGGGACGCAGGCCGGCCCGGTGCGGCTGCGGCCCGGCCCCCCGCGCCGGGCCGCGGCGGCCGTCACGGCCTCCTGGACCAGCCAGCGGGAGAACCGGGTGGCCGCGTCGCCGTACTCCGCCGAGCGCAGGAACTCGGCCGGGGTGAGCAGCAGTCCGCCCGCCGAGCGCCAGCGGGCCTGCGCCTCGACCCCGGTCACCGCACCGCTGGCGAGGTCCACCACGGGCTGGTGGAGCAGGGTGAAGCCGCCCTCCCGGACGGCGACCCGCAGCCGCTCCTCCAGCTCGGTGCGGCGCTCCAGGTCGGCCCGCATGGCGGGGGCGTAGAGCACCACGCGCCCCTTGCCCTCGGACTTGGCGCGGTACATCGCGAGGTCGGCGTTGCGCATCAGCTCGTCGGTGGCGGCCTTCGGGTCGGCGGCCGGGCCCCGCTCGGGGGTGCCGAAGGCGATGCCGATGCTGGCGGCGACCCCGAGTTCGGCGCCGCCGATCCAGTACGGCGCCGAGAGCGCGACCCGCAGCCGCTCGGCGAGCTCCTGGACCTGGAGGCGGCCGAGCGGGCCGCAGACCAGGGCGGCGAACTCGTCGCCGCCGAACCTGGCCACGGTGTCCCCGCAGCGGACGGCCCCCTGGAGGCGGCGGGCGGCCTGCACCAGCAGCTCGTCGCCGACCTGGTGGCCGGCCGTGTCGTTGACGGCCTTGAAGCCGTCCAGGTCGAGGAAGAGCACCGCGACCCCGGCGCCGGCCTCGCCCTGCTGCCCGCGGGCGGCCAGGGCGGCCCGCAGCCGCTGCGCGAACAGCGCCCGGTTGGGCAGGTCGGTCAGCGGGTCGTGGAAGGCGTTGTGCTGCAACTGCGCCTGGAGCATGACCCGTTCGGTGACGTCCCGGCTGTTGAGGATCAGGCCGTCGCGGTGCCGGCTGACCGTCGACTCGACGTGCAGCCACTCGCCGCCGCCGGAGCTGATCCGGCACTCCACCCGGGCGGACGGCTCGGCGGTGCCCGGGCAGCGGTGGGCGGTGAGCCGGACCCGCGCCAGGTAGCGGCGGACCTCGGCGAGCACCCGGTCGACGTCCTCGGGGTGGACCAGGTCCAGCAGGTTGCCGCCGACCAGCTCCTCCGGGTCCCGGCCGTAGACGCCGAGCGCGGCCGGGGAGACGTAGGAGAGCACCCCGTTGGCGCCGGCGATCATGATGACGTCGCTGGAGCCCTGCACCAGGGAGCGGAAGTGCGCCTCCTTGTGGCCGAGCTCCTGGGCGAGCGACAGGTTGTCCAGCAGCATCACCCCCTGGCGCAGGATGAGCGCCAGCCCCACGGTGCAGGCGGCCGCGGCCACCACCCGGTCCAACTGCCGCCCGCCGAGGGCGTTGTAGAGGATCCCGGCGGTGCAGACCGCGGCGGCCGCGTACGGGGTCAGCGCGCTGAAGGTGGTGGCCACCCGGCGGCGCGGCGGGCCGCCGGCCGAGGGGTGCTCGCGCAGCGGACGGCGCCAGCGCTGCGACCACGGCGCCCAGGCCAGCAGCAGGCTGCCGGAGAACCAGCCGGCGTCCAGCAGTCCGCCCGAGTGGTAGGTGCTGCGCAGCTCCGGGGAGGTGAACAGGGCGTCGCACAGCACGGTGACGGCGAGCGCCACCATCGCGGTGTGCACCGCGGCCCGGTTTCCGTCCCGGCCGCCGAAGCGCAGCCCGACCACGAGGCTGACCAGCAGGATGTCCAGCACCGGGTAGGCGAGGTTGAGCGCCAGGCGAAGCGGCGAGCCGTCCTCGCCGGCGGCGATCCGGCCGAGCGCCAGGCTCCAGCTGAGGGTGAACAGCGAGCCGGCGATCAACCAGCCGTCGAGCAGCAGGCAGAGCCAGCCGGCGGCGGAGCGCGGGCGCTGGGCGAGCACCAGGAGGCCGGTGATGGCGAGCGGGGCGAACATCAGGAAGGCGTACTCGGCGAGCGAGTCCTTCGGCAGGTCCGTCCCGGCGACCAGTTCGTACCAGCCCCAGGTGCCGTTGCCGAAGGCGACCATCAGCGAGGAGAGGCCGAACAGCAGCCAGGCCGGGCGGGCGTGCCCGCCGACGGTGCAGCCGTACACGAGACAGGACAGCGCGGCCGCGAGGGCTGCCGCGGCCAGTCCGAAGTCCCCCATGAAGTTGGAGACTTGGCGGGATCCCCAGCCGGCCGCCGCGCCCAGGGCGTAGGCCAGGCAGAGCGCGCCGAGGGCGAGCCCGGGCAGCGCCCGGCTCTCCCGGAGCCGGCGCAGCGGGCGGCTGCGGGCCGGTCCGGCCGGGTCGGTGCCGGACGCGTCGGCGGGCGGCGCACCCGACCGTCCGGCTCCGGGCAGCACCGTATCGGTGGAGCTCACTCGGCCTCTCCCCCTCCGGCGCGGGGCCTGGCGCCCCGGCCACGGGCCACCGGCCGCGCACCTCTCGGCCGTACGCGGCGGCCTGGCGCCCCGTCAGGACGGTGGCCCAGGGGGCGGGCGGCCTTCCGGCCGCCGCACCGCACCGATGTTCCCAGTCGGGACCCTACACCAAATCCGTCACTCAATGACACGCACACTCAACTTAGAGTAATGGCGAGGAGGAGGGGTAAAGCACCTTAATCCGGCGGATCGGCCCGGTTGGCGGCGGCGCGCGGGGAGGGGCTCACGCGGCGCGCACGGGAGCACGTGACGGCGCCCGGCCGCCGGACCGCCCGGACCGCGGCGGTCGGGGGCCCGGCGGCCGGGCGTGGATCAGCGGCCGGCCGGGGTCAGGTCGTCCGGGAACAACCGCAACCGGTGCGCCAGCGCGGCCGCCTCGCCCCGGCCGCCGACCGCGAGCTTGCCCAGGATGTTGGACACGTGCACGCTCGCGGTCTTCGGAGATATGTACAGCTCCTCGGCGATCTGCCGGTTCGTCCAGCCGCGCGCGAGCAACCGGAGCACGTCCCGCTCACGGGGGGTGAGCCCGAAGGACTCCCCGGGCACGGGCACCGCCACCGATGCCGCCGGGGCCGCTCCCCCGGCCGCGGCCGGCGCCAGCGCCAGCCCGGCCCGGTCGGCCAGCCCGGTGATCTCCGCCAGCAGCGGGCGGTCCCCCCGGGCCGCCGCCAGCTCCCGCGCCTCGCGCAGCAGTTCGGCCCCGGCCTCGCGCCGCCCGGCCTGCACCTCCGCCTCGCCGGCCCGCAGCAGGGCCGCCGCGAGCGGGTACGGCAGACCGGTCGGCCGCAGCACGGCGACCGCGGCCGCCCAGTGCTCCGGGGTGTCGGCGCCCTCCGCACGGGCCAGCTCACCCGCCAGCAGCAGCGCCCAGCCGTCGTGCAGCGGTGCCCGCGGGCGCAGCCGGGCCGCCGCGGCGGCGATCGCGGCCAGCACCCCGGCCCGGCCGGGCCCGGCCTCCGGCAGGCCCCGGCTGTCCGCCTCCACGGCGGCGGCCTCCACCAGCAGCGGGTAGACGTCGGACTCGTACCCTGGCCGGGCGTCCTCGGCCAGCGCCGCGAGCAGTTCGGCCCGGGCCTCCAGCGGCCGCCCGCCGAGCGCGGCGACCCGCACCGCCAGCCGGCTGATCGGCACGCTGTGCTGCAGCTGGCCGACCCGGTTGGCCGCCCGGGCCTGCGCCAGCATGGTCGCCGCCCCGGCGAGGTCCCCGCGCAGCAGGGCGAGCTCGCCGCGCATCCGGTCCAGGAACTCGGCGTGGGTGCCGCTCAGGCTGGTCAGCTCGCAGGCCGACAGCACCTCGTCGGCCTCCTTCACCCGGCCCAGGTCGGTGAGCGCCTCGGCCAGGTTGCCGGTGAGGATGGTGCCGATGTTGCGCAGCAGCCCGCTGCCGTCCGCGTAGTCCAGGCCCTCGCGGGCCAGCGCCACCGCCTCCTCGGACCGGCCCAGCCCGCGCTGCAGACTGGCCAGGTTGTTGATGCCTCGCAGCAGCAGGTCGGGCACGCCCAGCAGGCGGGCCCGCTCGACCGCGCCGGCCAGCTCGGCCAGCCCGCCCTCGGCGTCGCCCTCGACGTCGTAGCGCAGGCCGCCGAGCGTCATCCGGGCGTGCACCTCGACCGAGTGCGCGCCGACCTCCTCGGCGATCCGGATCGCCCGCCGGGCGAGCTCGATGTGCTCGGGGCCGGGCTTCTTGAGCATCGCCACCCCGGCGCCGAGCGCGAACACCTCGGCCTGGACGGCGGACGGCGGCAGGTGCTCGACCAGCCGGTGCGCGTGCAGGATCTCCTCGTCGTCGCCGGAGCGGCGCAGGTTGCCCAGCATCCGGGCCCGGTTGATCCGGAACCAGGCCGCGCGCACCGGGTGCACCGACTCGTCGACCAGCCGCAGCCCGCGCTTGGCCAGGCTCAGGCCGCGCTCGCGGTCACCGCAGCGCCGGGCCGCGACCACCGCCTCGGCCAGCACGTCGATCAGCTGGATCCGGTCGCACTCCGGGTCGGCGGCCCCGTGGTCGCAGGAGCCGGGCGGGTACGTCTCGGCCCAGTCGTACGGGCGCAGGGTGTGCGCCAGCACGTCCTCGGAGACCATGTCCCACAGCTCCAGCGCCCGCTCCAGCATGCCCAGCTGCTCGGCGAAGGCGTTGCGGCGGCGGGCGGCCCGGGCCGCGTCCAGCGCGGTGGGCAGCGCCTTCGCCGGGTCGTGCGCGTGGTACCAGTAGTTGGCCAGCCGGGCCGGCAGCGCGTCGCAGGAGACCAGGTGCCGCTGCGCCTCGACGGCGAGCGCGAACTTGCGGTTGATCCGGTGCCGCTCGCCCGGCAGCAGGTCGTCCGAGACCGCCTCGCGGACCAGCGCGTGCCGGAAGCGGTAGCCCTCGCCGTCGCCGTCCGGGCGCAGGATGTTGGCCCCGACGGCCGCCCGCAGCGCCTCGATCAGCGCCTCCTCGTCGTCGTCCAGGACGGCGGCCAGCAGGGCGTGTTCGACGTGCGAGCCGCCCTCGGCGGCGATCCGCACCACCCGCTGGGCCTCCTCGTCCAGGGTCTCCACCCGGACCAGCAGGATGTCCCGCAGCGAGTCGGTGAGCCCGGCGCCGCAGCCGTCCTCGAAGGCGGTGGCCAACTCCTCGACGAAGAACGGGTTCCCCTCGGAGCGGCGGTGGATGCGGTCCACCAGCTGCCGGTCGGGGACGGCGGTGCCGAGGATGCCGGCCAGCTGGGCGGCGACCTCGCGGCGGCCGAACCGGGCCAGCTCCAGGCGCTGGACGGTGCGCAGCCGTTCCAGCTCGGCGAGGAAGGGCCGCAGCGGGTGCCGGCGGTGCAGGTCGTCGGTGCGGTAGGTGGCGATCAGCAGGACCCGGGACCGGTGCAGGGTGCGGACCAGGAAGGCGAGCAGCTCGCGGGTGGAACGGTCGGACCAGTGCAGGTCCTCGACGGCGAGCACGAGGGTACGCTCCGCGCCGAGCCGCTCGAACAGCCTCGCGGTGTGCTCGAACAGCCGGGCCCGGCCGTACTCGTCGTTGGGTTCGCCGTCGGCATCGCCGAACTCGGGCAGCAGCCGCGCCAGGTGGCCCTCGCTGCCGGCCGCCGCGGCCTCCAACTCGGCGCCCAGCGCACGGTGCAGCCGGCGCAGCGCGGTGGCCAGCGGGGCGTAGGGCAGGCCTTCGGCCCCGACCTCCAGACAGCTGCCGAGTGTGGTGAGCGCCCCGCCGTCCGCGGCCCGCTGCAGGAACTCCTCCAGCAGCCTGGTCTTGCCGACGCCTGCCTCGCCGCCGATCAGGACGGCCTGCGGGCTGCCGGTGCCGGCCCTGCGCAGGGCGACGGTCAGTTCGGTGATCTCGCTGCCGCGACCGACGAAGACGGGACTCACCGATATCTGCTGCATGGAGGCGAGCATGCCATAGCCGGACCCGGCGGGCCGAGGGGATATCCCGCCCGCTGGAAGCCCGGAGGGGGAGGCGCTCGTCTGCGGCGCCTCCCCCTCCGGAATCCCTTCGGCACCGACGTGGTGCCGGTCCGTCAGCATTCGCGCTGGCGCACGGCGCGCCGCTGGAAGCGGGCGGCCACCGGACGCTGCCGCAGACGGCGCGCCTCCTTGGCCTCGCGTACCAGGCGCTGGTGCTCGGCGCGGGCGGCAAGCTCGAGGCCCTGCTGCTGGATGAGCTCGTACTCGATCACTTCGGTTCCCCACTTCGGGTTTCGCACTGCGTTTCGCTGTCGAGTAAGAGCTTCCTCCCCCAGCGGGGGTCGCCACATCGGAAGCCTGACCGATCTTCCGGGCCCCGGATGCCTTAGACGGGCCCCTGGAACACGGCAAAGGCCCGGCCTCACTCCGATTCGGAGGTGAAACCGGGCCTTAGACCCTACTTAGGGGGCCTTAGACGCCTTAGATGCCTTAGGAAGTCCCTAGGGTCCTCTAGGCGGAGACGCCGAGGCGCTCCAGACGGTGCCTACTGACCTTCCACGCCGAGGCGCTCCAGACGGTGCCTACTGACCTTCCACGCCGAGGCGCTCCAGACAGTGCCTACTGACCTTCCACGCCGAGGCGCTCCAGGATCAGGTCCTTCACGCGGGCGGCGTCGGCCTGGCCGCGGGTGGCCTTCATGACCGCGCCGACCAGCGCGCCGACGGCCGCGACCTTGCCGTCGCGGATCTTGGCGGCGATCGCCTCGTTCTCGGCGATGGCCTGGTCGACCGCGGCGCCGAGCGCCGAGTCGTCCGAGACGACGGCCAGGCCGCGCTTCTCGACGACCTCGTCCGGCTCGCCCTCGCCGGCCAGCACGGCCTCGATGACCTGACGGGCCAGCTTGTCGTTCAGCTTGCCCTCGGCGACGAGCGCGGTGACCCGGGCGACCTGCGCCGGGGTGATCGGCTGCTCGCTGAGCTCCGTCCCGGTCTCGTTGGCGCGGCGGGCCAGCTCGCCCATCCACCACTTGCGGGCCTGGTCGGCCGGGGCGCCGGCGGCGATGGTCTCCTGGATCGGCTCGACGGCGCCGGCGTTCAGCACCGCCTGCATGTCCTTGTCGGACAGGTCCCACTCGGCCTGCAGCCGGGCGCGGCGCACCCGCGGCAGCTCGGGCAGGCCCGCCCGCAGCTCCTCGACCCACGCCCGGGCGGGCGCGACCGGCACCAGGTCCGGCTCGGGGAAGTAGCGGTAGTCCTCGGCGTTGTCCTTGATCCGGCCGGAGGTGGTGCTGCCGTCCTCCTCGTGGAAGTGACGGGTCTCCTGGACGATGGTGCCGCCGTCGGTCAGCACCGTGGCGTGCCGCTGGATCTCGAAGCGGGCCGCCCGCTCCACGCTGCGCAGCGAGTTGACGTTCTTGGTCTCCGAGCGGGTGCCGAAGGTCTCGGTGCCGTTCGGGCGCAGCGACAGGTTGACGTCGCAGCGCATCTGGCCCTTGTCCATCCGGGCCTCGGAGACGCCGAGCGCCTTGATCAGCTCGCGCAGCTCGGCGACGTACGCCCGGGCGACCTCGGGGGCGCGCTCGCCGGCGCCGACGATCGGCTTGGTGACGATCTCGATCAGCGGGATGCCGGCCCGGTTGTAGTCCAGCAGCGAGTGGGTCGCGCCGTGGATGCGGCCGGTGGCGCCGCCGACGTGGCTGGACTTGCCGGTGTCCTCCTCCATGTGGGCGCGCTCGATCTCCACGCGGAAGGTCGAACCGTCCTCCAGCTGCACGTCGAGGTAGCCGTTGAAGGCGATCGGCTCGTCGTACTGCGAGGTCTGGAAGTTCTTGGGCATGTCCGGGTAGAAGTAGTTCTTCCGCGCGAACCGGCACCACTCGGCGATCTCGCAGTTCAGCGCCAGGCCGATCTTGACGGCCGACTCCACGCCGATCGCGTTGACCACCGGCAGCGAGCCGGGCAGGCCCAGGCAGGTCGGGCAGGTCTGGCTGTTCGGCTCGGCGCCCAGCTCGGTCGAGCAACCGCAGAACATCTTGGTCTTGGTGCCCAGCTCGACGTGGACCTCAAGGCCCATCACCGGGTCGTACGACGCGAGAGCGTCCTCATAGGAGACCAGGTTCATGACGCTCACAGCGTCCCCTTCACTAAAAGTCTTGGGAGGTACGGGCCCGGCCGCCGCTCGCGCGGGGCCGGGCCGGGGCGCTCAGCTCAGCCCAGCAGCACGTCGTCGGAGCCCAGCCGGCGCAGCTCGCGCACCAGCAGGGCGGTGCCGGTGATCAGCGCGGCGGCGCCGACCAGGGCGTTGACCAGCTTGAGGGTGTCGCTCTCCTCGCGGGCCTTCCGGACGTCCTTGGCCACGGAGATCGCGCCGAAGGCGCTGGTGCCGATGGACAGCCACAGACCGGGCTTCGAGTGCTTGAAGCCCTTGGCCTTCTCGATCTTGCTCACAGTGCCGGTGCCTCCTCCAGCAGGGGGTGCCCCCACTTGTCGTTGAGTGCGGCCTCGACGGCGCCGCCCACGCGGTACAGGCGGTCGTCCGCCATCGCGGGTGCGATGATCTGCAGGCCGACCGGGAGATTGTCCTCCGGCGCCAGGCCGACCGGCAGCGACATGGCCGCGTTGCCCGCCAGGTTCGACGGGATCGTGCACAGGTCGGCCAGGTACATCGCCATCGGGTCGTCGGCGCGCTCGCCGATCGGGAAGGCGGTGGTCGGCGTGGTCGGCGAGACCAGCACGTCCACGCCGGCGAAGGCCGCGTCGAAGTCGCGCGAGATGAGCGTGCGGACCTTCTGCGCCGAGCCGTAGTAGGCGTCGTAGTAGCCCGAGGACAGCGCGTAGGTGCCCAGGATGATGCGGCGCTTGACCTCGTCGCCGAAGCCGGCCTCGCGGGTCAGCGCGGTGACCTCCTCGGCCGAGCGGGAGCCGTCGTCGCCGACCCGCAGGCCGTAGCGCATCGCGTCGAAGCGGGCCAGGTTGGAGGAGCACTCGCTGGGCGCGATCAGGTAGTACGCCGGCAGCGCCAGGGTGAAGGACGGGCAGGAGACCTCGACGACCTCGGCACCCAGCTCGCGCAGCAGCTCCACCGACTCGTCGAAGCGCTGCATCACGCCGGACTGGTAGCCCTCGCCGGAGAACTCCTTGACGACGCCGATCCGCATGCCGCGGACGTCGCGCATCCTCGCGGCCTCGACCACGGCCGGGACGGGCGCGTCGATCGAGGTGGAGTCCAGCGGGTCGTGCCCGGCGATGGCCTCGTGCAGCAGCGCCGCGTCCAGCACGGTGCGGGCGCACGGGCCGCCCTGGTCCAGCGAGGAGGAGAAGGCGACCAGGCCGTAGCGGGACACCGCGCCGTAGGTCGGCTTGACGCCGACGGTGCCGGTGACGGCGCCCGGCTGGCGGATCGAGCCGCCGGTGTCGGTGCCGATCGCCAGCGGGGCCTCGAAGGCGGCCAGCGCGGCGGCCGAACCGCCGCCGGAGCCGCCGGGGATCCGGGAGAGGTCCCACGGGTTGCCGGTCGGGCCGTAGGCCGAGTTCTCGGTGGAGGAGCCCATCGCGAACTCGTCCATGTTGGTCTTGCCGAGGATGACGACGCCGGCGTCCTTGAGACGGCTGGTCAGCGTGGCGTCGTAGGGCGGGATCCAGCCCTCGAGCATCTTGGAGCCGCAGGTGGTCGGCACGCCCTTGGTGGTGAAGACGTCCTTCAGGGCGAGCGGGACACCGGCCAGCGGGCCCAGCTCCTCGCCCCTGGCGCGCTTCTCGTCGACGGCCCGGGCCGCGCTCAGCGCACCCTCGGTGTCGACGTGCAGGAAGGCGTTGACCTTCTTGTCGACGGCGTCGATGCGGTCCAGGTGCGCCTGCGCGACCTCGACCGCGGACACCTCGCCGGTGGCGATGGCGGCGGCCGTCTCGGCGGCCGTCCACCTGATGATCGGAGTGGGGGTCATCTCGGTCATCTCGGTCAGTCCTCCCCGAGGATCTGCGGCACACGGAAACGCTGCTCCTCGGCGGCCGGGGCGCCGGACAGCGCCTCGTCCGGGGTGAGCGACGGGCGCACCTCGTCCGCGCGCATGACGTTGGTCAGCGGGAGCGGGTGGGAGGTCGGCGGGACGTCCTGTCCGGCGACCTCGGAAACGCGGGCGACCGCGCCGATGATCACGTCGAGCTGCTCGGCGAAGTGGTCCAGCTCTTCGGGCTTCAGCTCAAGACGCGACAGCCGGGCGAGGTGGGCGACCTCCTCGCGCGTGATGCCAGGCATGCAGCGATCCTCAGGGTGAGTTCTGGTGAGGCCCGCCGCCACCCTCAGGCGGCACCGGGCCCGGGCAGGAGCAGCCGGTCCCGGCGCTCCTTCCTCATGGTCTTGGGACCCCATCCTATGGGGCCCGGCCCGGCCACCGGCCAACGAGTGAGCCGCGCGGCCGTCACTGCGGCCCGCTGCGGGCCCAACTCTGCGCCCCCGGCGCCTTGATCTCCCGCGGTGCGCCGGGCATCTGGTGCGGCACGGGCGCGGTCTGGACGGCCTGCGCGGCGGGCACCGGATGGACGACGGGCACCGGATGGACGGCGGCCGCGCCCTGGACCGCCTGCGCGGCCGGCGGCAGCACCGGGGGGAGGGCCGGCGGCAGCACCGGCGGCACGGCGGGCTGGACGGCCGGCGGCACGACCGGGACGGCCTGCGCGACCGGGACGCCCTGGACCGCGGGGACGCCCTGCACGACCGGCACCGGGTGGACGGCCTTGCGGGCCGGCGGCAGCACCGACTGGCCGGGCAGCGCGGACCCGCCCTGGACCGCCTTCAGTCCGGACGGCAGCTGACCCGACGGGGTGGCCAGCCGCTCCACCGGCGGGGCCCCGGTGCGGTGCACCCGCAGCCAGGCGGTGGCCTGCTCGGCCGGCAGCGCGGCCGACACCAGCCAGCCCTGGACGGCGTCCACGCCCATGCAGTGCAGCCGCTCCCAGGTCTCGTCGTCCTCGACGCCCTCGGCGACCACCGTCAGGCCCAGCGAGTGCGCCAGCTCCACCGAGCAGCGGACCACCGCCGCGTCGTGGTCGTCGGCGACCATCCGGGAGACGAACGAGCGGTCGATCTTCAGCTCGCCGACCGGCAGGCTGCGCAGCCGCACCAACGAGGAGTGGCCGGTGCCGAAGTCGTCCAGGGACATCCCGACGCCGTAGCCGCGCAGTTCGGCGAGGGTGTCGGCGGCCCGCCGGGAGTCGTCCAGCAGCAGCCGCTCGGTGATCTCCAACTGGAGCGCGTGGGCCGGCACCTGGTGGCGGACGAGGTGGCCGGCCACCCGCTGGGCGAAGCCCGGGTTGAGCACGTCACGCGGCGAGACGTTGACCGCGACCTGCACCTGCAGGCCCTGGTCCCGCCAGTAGGCGAGCTGGCCGACCGCCGCCTCCAGCACGTAGTCGGTGAGCCGCGGCATCAGGCCGCTGGACTCGGCGAGCCCGACGAACTCGTCCGGCGAGACCCGCCCCTGGCCGGGGCGCTCCCAGCGCAGCAGCGCCTCCAGGCCGACCACCCGGCCGTCGAAGGCCACCTTCGGCTGGTAGTGCAGCTGCACCTCGCCGGTCTCCAGGGCCCGGCGCAGGTCCCCCAGCAGCCCTATCCGGTAGGGCGTGTCGGCGTCCTGGGTCTCGTCGTACTGGGCGACGCCGCTGCAGCCGCGCTGGGCGTGGCCCATCGCCACGTCGGCCCGGCGCAGCAGCGACTCGGCGTCCTGGGCGTGCTGCGGGTAGACGCAGACCCCGGCGCTGGCCTCCAGCACCAGCAGCAGCCCGTCCAGTCGGATCGGTGCGGCGAGTTCGGCGATCAGCGCCTTGGCGACCCGCTCCAGGCTGTCCGGGCAGTTGATGCCGGGCAGCAGCACGGCGAACTCGTCGCCGCCCATCCGGGCCACCATCGGGCGGCCGCGCCGGTAGTGCCGGGGCAGGCCGGCGAAGACGTCGTCGATGGACTCCCGGGTGGCGCTGCCGGCCGGGCCGCCGGAGCGCAGCGCGCGGTGCAGCCGGCGGGCGATGTGCACCAGCAGCCGGTCCCCGGCGGTGTGGCCGAGGGTGTCGTTGAGCGACCGGAACCGATCGAGGTCGAGCAGGATGAGACCGACGCTGTAGCCGTCCTCGCGCTCCGCGATCGCCTCCTGTGCCGCCATCAGCAGGGCCTGACGGTTGGGCAGGTCCGTCAGCGGGTCGGTCAGCTGGTCGCGGGCGCGGTCGCGGGCGATCCGCCAGGCGGCGACCAGCACCGCCAGCGGCACCGCGAACAGCGGCAGCAGTTCGGGTTCGTACCGGTAGACCAGGACGGCCAGCGGGATGAGCGGCGCAGCACCGGCCAGCAGCACGCCGAGCAGCAGGACCGCACCCGCCACCCCCTGCGGCGGGCGTGTGGGCGCACCGCCGGTCGTACGATCCATAAGCCCTGTCCTCCGTCGGGCCCGCCCCGTCAGGCCGCCTTACGGTGAGGCACCGTGCCGGTACCGACAGCTGCCGGGCATGGAGCGACCCCGCGGAGTACCGGCTCAGCCGGTGCCCCCACCCCTGCTGACACTCTGTTGCGCTCCAGGGTATGCCGGGGCCCACCCGGTGGGCAGACTTTCGGACAACCGGAAACGCGCCACCGCGCCTGGATGTCGCACAGTGACACAATGCCCGCTTTCACGGCGCGACACCCGGTGACGTTGCATCAGGACGATAACAAGACGGATTCGGTCACCCGGCGCTCGGGGCGGCCTCCTCCGCGGCCCCGGCGGGGGCCTCCCCGGCCTCGGGCAGGCCCAGGTGGGCGCGGGCCGCGGCCGGGCCGTCGGCGAGCAGCACCGCGAAGCCCGCGTCGTCCAGGACGGGCAGGCCGAGCTGAACGGCCTTGTCGAACTTGGACCCGGGGTTGTCACCGGCGACGACAAAATCGGTCTTCTTCGACACCGAGCCGGTCACCTTCGCACCACGCGAGGTCAGCGCCTCCTTGGCGCCGTCCCGGGTGTGCCCGGCCAGGGTGCCGGTGACCACCACCGTCAGCCCCTCCAGCGGGCGCTCCGCCTCCTCCTCGTCCGCGAACTCCTCGGTGAAGCGGACGCCGGCGGCACGCCACTTCTCCAGGATCTCCCGGTGCCAGTCCTCCTGGAACCACTCGACCACCGAACGGGCGATGATCGGCCCGACGCCCTCGACCGCGGCCAGCTCCTCCTCGGTGGCCGAGAAGATCCGGTCCAGGTCGCGGAACTCGCGGGCCAGCTCCTGGGCCGCGACCGGGCCCACGTGCCGGATCGAGAGGCCGTTGAGGAACCGCCAGAGCGGACGGTCCTTCACCCGCTCCAGGTTCTCCAGCAGGATCCCGGCCGTCTTCTTGGGCTCGCCCTTCTGGTTGGCGAAGAAGGTGGCCCGCTTCTCCTCGCCGGTGCGGTCGTCCAGCTTGGGCATGCCCGTCTTCTGGTCCCGCACCAGCACCTGGATCGGCAGCAGCTGCTCCATCGACAGCCCGAAGATGTCGCCCTCGTCCTTCACCGGCGCCTCGGCCGGCTCCAGCGGCTGGGTCAGCGCGGTGGCCGCGACGTAGCCGAGGCCCTCGACGTCCAGCGAGGAGCGCCCGCCCAGGAAGGCGATCCGCTCGCGGATCTGGGCCGGGCAGAACTGGGCGTTGGGGCAGCGCAGGTCGATGTCCCCCTCGGCCATCGGGCGCAGCTCGGCCCCGCACTCGTGGCAGTGCGAGGGCATCACGAACTCCCGCTCGGTGCCGTCCCGCAGGCTCTCCACCGGGCCGAGGATCTCCGGGATGACGTCACCGGCCTTGCGCAGCACGATCGTGTCGCCCAGCAGCACGCCCTTGGCCTTCACCACCTCCTGGTTGTGCAGCGTCGCGTACTGCACCATCGAGCCGGCCACCTTCACCGGCTCGGCCAGCACCGCGTACGGGGTGGCCCGGCCCGTCCGGCCGATGCCGACCTTGATCTCGGCGAGCTTGCCGGTGACCTCCTCCGGCGGGTACTTCCAGGCGATCGCCCAGCGCGGGGACTTGGAGGTGGCGCCGAGCCGGCCCTGCAGGGCGATCTCGTCCACCTTGACGACCACGCCGTCGATCTCGTGCTCGACCGAGTGCCGCTGCTCGCCGAAGTGCTTGATGAACGCCCGCACCTCGTCGAGCGTCCCCACCACCTCGTTGTGCCGGGCGGTGGGCAGGCCCCAGTCGTGCAGCAGCCGGTAGGCGTGCGACTGGTTGTCGATGTCGAAGCCGACCCGGGCGCCGATGCCGTGCACCACCATGTGCAGCGGGCGGGAGGCGGTGACCAGCGGGTCCTTCTGGCGCAGCGAGCCGGCGGCGGCGTTGCGCGGGTTCATGAACAGCCGGATCAGGGCCCGGGGCCGCTTGCCCTCCCGGGCGCGCTCCTCGTTCTCCAGGCGCCGGCGCTCGTTCTCCGCCACGAAGGAGGCGTTCAGCGCCTCGAAGGCCTCGGTCGGGAAGTAGACCTCGCCGCGGATCTCCACCAGCTCGGGGACGTTCTCGCCCTTCAGCTGCTGCGGGATCTCCTTGATGGTCCGGACGTTCGCGGTGATGTCCTCGCCCACCCGGCCGTCGCCGCGGGTCGCCGCCTGCACCAACTGGCCGTTCTCGTAGGTGAGGTTGACGGCCAGGCCGTCCACCTTGAGCTCGCACAGGTAGTGGTAGTCGATGCCGTGCAGCTCGGTGGCGACGCGCTCGGCCCAGGCCGCGAGCTCCTCGTCGTCCATCGCGTTGTCGAGGCTGAGGAGGCGCTCGCGGTGCTCGACCGCGGCGAACAGCCCGGTGGGCGCGCCGCCGACCCGCTGCGTCGGGGACTCCGGGGTGACCAGGGCCGGGTGCTCCGCCTCCAGCGCCTCCAGCTCGCGCATCAGGACGTCGAACTCGGAGTCGCTGACGACCGGGGCGTCCTGCTCGTAGTAGCGGACCCGGTGGTCGGTGATCTCCTGCGCCAGCTCGGCGTGCCGGCGGCGCACCTCCGCCGCGACGTCCTCCCAGCCCTCGACAGCCTCCACCGCAAGCCCTCCTACGATCTCATTCCGGGTTGTCCACCAGGCTCTGCGCCGCCCGCACGCTCTGCGACAGCGCCCTGCGCGCGTACGCCGGGGAGGCCCCGGCCAGCCCGCAGGTCGGCGTCACCAGCACGCGGCGGCCCAGGAGCTCCGGGGCGAACCCGAGCCTGCGCCACAAGGTCCTGACACCCTGGACACTACCGGCCGGGTCGGACACTCCCTGGTCAGTGGAGGGGACGACACCGGCGAGGAAGGTCGTGCCCGCCTCCACGGCCTCGCCCAGGTCGTCGTCCGAGCGCTCGGTGAGGAGGGAGAAGTCCAGCGAGATCCCGGCCACTCCGGCGCGGCGCAGCAGCGGGATCGGGACGTCGGGCGCGCAGCTGTGCACGACGACCGGTGCGTCCAGGGCGCGGACCACCTCGCGCAGCACCTCCTCGGCGACCTGCCGGTCCACCGAGCGCAGCCGCTGGAACCCGCTGGCCGTCCTCACCGAACCGGCCAGCACGGCCGGCAGCGACGGCTCGTCGAGCTGGAGGACGACCTCAGCGCCCGGGATCCGCTTGCGGACGTCGGCCAGGTGGCGGCGCAGGCCCTCGGTCAGCGATCCGGCGACGTCCCGGCAGGCGCCGTGGTCGGAGAGCGCCTTCTCGCCGTGCTTCAGCTCGATGCTCGCCGCCAGCGTCCACGGGCCGACGGCCTGCACCTTGAGCGCGCCCCGGTAGCCCTGGGTGAACTCCTCCAGGGCGTCCAGGTCCTCGCCCAGCCAGGAGTGGGCCCGCCGGGTGTCCCGGCCGGGGCGGTCGGTGAACCGCCAGCCGCTGGGCTCGGTCTGCGCGAACAGCTCGACCAGGAAGCCGGCGCCGCGGCCGATCATGTCGGCGCCCGGGCCGCGCGCCGGCAGCTCGGGCAGGAACGGCAGGTGCTCCAGCGCCCCGGTGGAGGTCTTGGCGGCCTCCCGGGCGTCGGTGCCGGGCAGCGAACCGACGCCGGTGGCGGCGCCGCGCAGGTCGGGGAAGGGGTGTGGGGTGCTCACCCGTCCGAGCCTAGTGCGCGGCGCCGGCCCCGCGGTCAGCGCCCGGGGCGGACGGTGATGTCGGTGATCTCCGCGTCCCGGGAGGCGTCCAGGGCGGCCAGCACCGCCCTGGCGACGGACTCCGGCTCGATCCAGCGGCCGGCGTCGTACTCCCGGCCCTCCTGCTGGTGCACCTTCACCTGCATCGCGGTCGCGGTGCGGCCCGGGTAGACGGAGGTGACCCGGACACCGCCCGCGTGCTCCTCCTGGCGCAGCGCGTCGGCCAGCGCCTTCAGGCCGTGCTTGCTCGCCGCGTACGCCGACCACTCCGCGTGGGCGTTCAGGCCGGCGCCGGAGTTGACGAAGACGACGTGGCCCTTGGCCAGCCGGAGCGAGGGCAGCAGCAGCCTGGTCAGCTCGGCGGGGGCGACCAGGTTGACGTTCAGCGTCTCCTGCCAGGCCTTCACCGGCAAGTCCCCCACCGTGCCCAGCTCGACGACGCCCGCCACGTGCAGCAGCGAGTCCAGCTCGCCGGGCAGCGCCTGGTGGCCGAAGGCCCAGGACAGCTTCGCCGGGTCGCCGAGGTCGCCGACCAGGGTCCGCGCCCCGGGGAAGCGCTCCCGCAGTTCGGCGGCCCGCCGTGCGTCACGGGCCAGCAGCCAGAGGTCGTCCCCGCGCTCGGCGAGCTTCCCGGCCAGGACGGCGCCGATGCCGGAGCCGGCGCCGGTGATCAGATGTGCAGCCATGGCCCGATCCTCTCAGGCCTTGAGCTGCTCGAAGACCTGCGCCGGGGTGTCGGCGAAGCCGATCAGCTCGGCGAGCGGGCGGGGCAGGAAGCCCTCGGCGTCCATCCGCTCCAGCTGGGTCCGCAGGCCCGTGTAGAAGCCCTCGGTGTCCAGGACGACCACCGGCTTCTCGAACATGCCGTGCTTCTTGAGCTCCAGCACCTCGGTGACCTCGTCCAGCGTGCCCAGCCCGCCCACCAGGACGACGATCGCGTCCGCCCGCGCGGCCAGCTCCGCCTTCCGCGCGGCGAGGTCGGCGGTCATCACCAGCTCGTCCGCACCGACGTAGCCCTTGTGCTTCAGCATCTCGACCATCACGCCGACCAGCCGGCCGCCGGCCGCCTTCACCTCGTCGGCGAGCAGCCCCATCAGCCCGGCGTTCGACCCTCCCCAGACGAGGGTGTGCCCGCCCTCCCCCAGGAGCCGGGCGAACTCGGCGGCGGGGGCCGAGTAGCGGTCGTCGAGCGAGTACGCGGAGCAGAAGACGGTGATGTTCATAGTGCTCCCTGGTCTATCACGGCCCGCGGCCGGGGCTCACCGGCATTACCCGCCGACGGCGGACCACCCGCCCTGCCGGTCGGCGCGACCGCCGGTGCACCGCCGCTGGTACGGCGAGGTGCGCTGGCGGCCGCGGCGGGAGGTCAGTCCTCGTGCGCGACGCGGGTGAACGCCCGGCGGTAGGTGCGGGGCGGGACTCCGCGGCGGCGGACGAACTGCTCGCGCAGGACGGCCGCGCTGCCGTAGCCGACCCGACGGGCGACCTCCTCGACCGGCAGGCCCGTCGTCTCCAGGAGTTCCTCGGCGGCGCCCAGCCGCAGCTCCCGCAGCCAGGCGTGCGGGGTGGTCCCGGTGGCCGCGGCGAATCGGCGGGCGAAGGAACGCTTGCTCATCATCGCCCGCCGGGCCAACTCCGCCACCGGCAGCGGCTCGTGGAGGTGCTCCCGGGCCCAGGCCAGCACCCCGGCCAGGCGTTCGTCCTCGCCGTCCTCCGGGACGGGGGCCGCCAGGTACTGGGCCTGCCCGCCGTCCCGGTGCGAGGGCAGCACCATGTCGCGGGCGATGCGGTTCGTCCCCGGCCACGGCGCCCCGTTCACGGCCGACGCCAACCCGCCGCTCTGACCGTGCCGCCCCGGAGGGGAACCCCCGCGCCCGGGAGGCCCGCCTACGCGGTGACAGCCGGGCGTTCGGTGGTGGCGATGGTGGCGGAGCCGACGACGCGGGTGCCGTCGTAGAGCACCACGGCCTGGCCGGGGGCGATGCCGCGCACGGCGGTGTCGAGGCTGACCCGGAGTTCGCCGTCGACCACCGAGGCCGAGACCGGCACCTCCTCGCCGTGGGCGCGCAGCTGGGCGGTGTAACGCCCGTCCGCGAGCGGCTCGGTGCCGCACCAGCGGGGGCGGATGGCGGTGAGGCCGGTGACGTCGAGCCCCTCGACCGGGCCGACGGTCACGGTGTTGTTCACCGGGGAGATGTCGAGGACGTAGCGCGGCTTGCCGTCGGCGGCCGGGCGGCCGATCCGCAGGCCCTTGCGCTGGCCGATGGTGAAGCCGTACGCGCCGTCGTGCTCGCCGAGCTTGGTGCCGTCGGTGTCCAGGATGTCGCCGGTGGCGGTGCCGAGGTGCTTGGCCAGGAAGCCCTGGGTGTCTCCGTCGGCGATGAAGCAGATGTCGTGGCTGTCGGGCTTCTTCGCCACCGCGAGGCCCCGGCGCTCGGCCTCGGCCCGGATCTCCTCCTTGGTGGTGTCACCGAGCGGGAAGAGCGAGTGGGCGAGCTGGTCCGCGTCCAGCACGCCGAGGACGTAGGACTGGTCCTTGGCGCCGTCGACCGCCCGGTGCAGCTCGCGGGAGCCGTCCGGCAGGTCGACGATCCGGGCGTAGTGGCCGGTGCAGACGGCGTCGAAGCCCAGGGCCACGGCCTTGTCCAGCAGCGCGGCGAACTTGATCTTCTCGTTGCAGCGCAGGCACGGGTTCGGGGTCCGCCCGGCCGCGTACTCGGCGACGAAGTCGTCGATGACGTCCTCGCGGAAGCGCTCCGCGAGGTCCCAGACGTAGAACGGGATGCCGATGACGTCGGCGGCCCGCCAGGCGTCCCGGGAGTCCTCGATGGTGCAGCAGCCGCGGGCGCCCGTCCGGAAGGACTGCGGGTTGGCGGAGAGCGCCAGGTGGACGCCGGTCACCTCGTGACCCGCTTCGACGGCGCGGGCGGCGGCGACGGCGGAGTCGACTCCGCCGGACATCGCCGCGAGCACGCGCAGGCGGCCGGTGGACGGTGTGGTCGGGGCACCCGGGAAGTCAGTCATGGTGACTACAAGAGTACGGGGCCGCCGAACATGCCCGGCCGGGAACGCCCGCCCGGGAACGCCTACCTGCGCACCGACGCCAGCCCGGCGTTGCGCGCCCGCTGGACGACCGGCCCGATGGCCTCCGCCAGCGCCGTCACGTCCTCCCGCACCGAGGTGTGCCCGAGCGAGAAGCGCAGCGAGGCGCGGGCGAGCAGCGGGTCGACGCCCATGGCGAGCAGCACGTGGCTGGGCTGGGGCACCCCGGCCGAGCAGGCGGAGCCGGTGGAGCACTCGATGCCCTGGGCGTCGAGGAGCATCAGCAGCGCGTCGCCCTCGCAGCCGGGGAAGGAGAAGTGGGCGTTGGCGGGCAGCCTGCCGCCGGCCGACGGGTCGCCGTTGAGCACGGCGTCCGGCACGGCGGCGAGCACCTCGGCGACGAGTTCGTCGCGCAGCGCGCCGAGCGTCGCCGCGTGCTCCTCGCGGTGCTTCACGACCGAGGCCGCGGCCGCGGCGAAGCCGGCCGCGCCGGGCGCGTCCAGGGTGCCGGAGCGGACGTCGCGTTCCTGGCCGCCGCCGTGCAGCAGCGGGACGGGCGAGGCGCCGCGGGAGAGCAGCAGCGCGCCGATGCCGAACGGGCCGCCGATCTTGTGCCCGGTGACGGTGAGCGCGGTGAGCCCCGACTCGGCGAAGGAGACCGGGACCTGACCGAGCGCCTGCACCGCGTCGGCGTGCATCGGGATGCCGTACTCGCTTGCGACGGCGGCGAGTTCGCGCACCGGCTGGACGGTGCCGACCTCGTTGTTCGCCCACATCACGGTGACCAGGGCGACGGACGCCGGGTCGCGCTCGATCGAGGCGCGCAGCACCTCGGGGTGCACCCGGCCGTACGCGTCGACCGGCAGGTACTCGACGTCGGCGCCCTCGTGCTCGGAGAGCCAGTGCACCGCGTCCAGCACCGCGTGGTGCTCGACCGGGCTGCACAGCACCCGGGTTCGGCCCGGGTCGGCGTCGCGGCGGGCCCAGTACAGGCCCTTGACGGCCAGGTTGTCGGACTCGGTGCCGCCGCCGGTGAGGACGATCTCGCTCGGGCGGGCGCCGAGCGAGTCGGCCAGCGACTCGCGGGCCTCCTCGACCACCCGGCGGGCGCGGCGGCCGGCCGCGTGCAGGGCCGAGGCGTTGCCGACCACCCCCAGGTGCGCCGTCATCGCGGCGAACGCCTCGGGCAGCATCGGCGTGGTCGCCGCATGGTCCAGGTATGGCATAACCCCCCGATTGTAGTGGGCCCGCCCGCGGGCCCGTCCCGGTGTGCGCACCTATCGGCCACCCGCGTGCGCACCGATCCGGCCACCTCCGCGCCGGCCCGGGCGGCCGCGGCCAGCGGACGGTGGCGTCCGGTCCCCGTTTGACCCGTTGTGTGCCCGAGCGGTTAGCCTGACGGACACCTCCCGCGGACGGTCCGACGGACGCGTCGCGGGGCACTTCACCATCGGCGCGGAACCATCGGCGCGGACAGGAGCGGGGGCGCCATGTCGCAGTCGGTCGATCGCGCCCTGACGCTGCTCGGGTCGCTCGGCGACGGCCCGGTCACCCTGGAGCAGGCGGCGACCAGCATCGGGGTGCACAAGTCCACGGCGCTGCGGCTGCTGCGCACCCTGGAGGAGCACGGCTTCGCCCAGCGCCTGCCGGACCTGCGCTACCGGGTCGGCGGCCGGGTGCTCTCGCTGGCGCACCGGGCGCTGGAGGAGATCGACGTCCGGCAGGTCGCCGCGCCGTACCTGGCTGCGCTCAACGCGCGCTGCGGGGTCACCGTCCAGCTGGCCGTGCTGCAGGACGGCGAGGTGCTGTACCTGGACGAGGTGGCCGGTGACTGGGCGGCCCCCGGCGCCGGCTGGACGTCCCGGATCGGGCGCCGGGCGCCGGCCGGCGGGACGGCGATCGGCCGGGTGCTGCTGGCCGGGCTGCCGGAGGACGGCACCCCCGAGGAGGAGCTGCCGGCCGAGCTGGCGGCGGTCCGCCGGCGGGGCTGGGCGGCCGAGTCGGCCGAGCACCGGGAGCCGGTGACGTGCGTGGCCGCGCCGGTGGCGGGCAGCGGCGGCCGGACGGTCGCGGCCTGCGCGCTGAGCGCCCCAGCCAGCCGGGTGCCGCCGGCCGAGCTGGCCCGGATGGTGCCGGAGCTGCTCTGCACGGCGGAGGCGATCTCGCTCGCGTACGGCGGCTCGCCTACTCCTCGCTGGTGCGAGAACCGTTGCGGTGCCACGCCCGCGGGGCGCGCCAGCCGTACTTCAGGGCGAGCATCCGCAGCACGAAGGCGGTGAGCGCGGCGGCCGTGCCGGTGAGGCCGGTGAGCCGGTCGGCGCCGATCAGCACCGCGACGAGGGCGGCGCCGACGAGGGCGGGGACGGCGTAGATCTCGCGGTCCCAGCGCAGCAGCGAGGGGATCTCGCCGGCCAGCACGTCGCGGATGACGCCGCCGCCGGCCGCGGTGACCATGCCGAGGGCGACGGCCGCGACGGCGCCGAGGCCGTAGTCGTGGGCCTTGGCGGTGCCGGTGACGCAGAACAGGCCGAGGCCGAGGGCGTCGAGGGTCTGGACGGCCCGGTTGATCCGCTCGACCTCGGGGTGCAGGAAGAACACCACGGACGCGGCCACCAGCGGCGTGACGAAGTAGCCGAAGTTGCTGAAGGCGGCGACCGGCGTCGCGCCGATCACCAGGTCGCGCATCACGCCGCCGCCGAGGGCCGTGACCTCGGCCAGGACACAGATGCCGAAGATGTCCATGTTCTTGCGGACGGCGAGCAGCCCTCCGGAGAGGGCGAAGACGAAGATGCCGGCGAGGTCGAGCGACTGCTGCACGTCGGAGGGGAAGATCTGCGAGGTCACGGGAACAACTATGACCTGTGCGGAACCCTCCCCTCCGCGGGCGGGTGCGGGAACGGCCGGCAGGGGGGGCGGGCCCCGGCCGGCCGTTCCCCTCGCCCTGCTCGGGACCCCGCTACTCGTTCCCCTCGCCCTGCTCGGGACCCCGCTACTCGTTCCCCTCGCCCTGCTCGGGACCCCGCTACTCGTTCCCCTCGCCCTGCTCGGGACCCCCGCTAGTCGTTCCCCTCGCCCTGCTCGGGACCCCGCTAGTCGTTCCCCTCGCCCTGCTCGGGGAAGTGACACGCCACCTGGTGCCCGGTCTTCAGCGCGGTCAGCGGCGGTTCCTGGCTGGCGCAGACGTCCTGCGCCTTCCAGCAGCGGGTGCGGAAGCGGCAGCCGCTGGGCGGGTTGATCGGGGAGGGGACGTCGCCCGTGAGCAGGATCCGCTCGCGGCCGGCGCGCTGGCGGCGGCGCGGGTCGGGGACCGGCACCGCGGACATCAGCGCGTTGGTGTACGGGTGCATCGGGCTGCGGTAGAGCGAGTCCCGGTCGGCGATCTCCACGACCTTGCCGAGGTACATCACGGCGACCCGGTCGGAGACGTGCCGGACCACCGAGAGGTCGTGCGCGATGATCAGGTAGGTCAGGCCGAGCTCCTGCTGGAGGTCGTCCAGCAGGTTGACCACCTGGGCCTGGATGGAGACGTCGAGGGCGGAGACCGGCTCGTCCGCGACGATCATCTTCGGCTTGAGGGCGAGCGCCCGGGCGATGCCGATGCGCTGGCGCTGGCCGCCGGAGAACTCGTGCGGGTAGCGGTTGTAGTGCTCGGGGCTGAGGCCGCACAGCTCCAGCAGCTCCTGGACGGCCTTCTTGAGCCCGCCCGCGGGCACCGCGTTCTGCAGCTTGAACGGGGCGCCGACGATGGTGCCGACCGTGTGCCGCGGGTTCAGCGAGGAGTACGGGTCCTGGAAGATCATCTGGATGTCGCGGCGCAGCGGCCGCATCGCCCCGACGCTCAGGTGGGTGATGTCGGTGCCCTCGAACTCGATCTTCCCACCGGTCGGTTCGTCGAGCCGGGTGACCAGTCGGCCCATGGTCGACTTGCCGCAGCCGGACTCGCCGACGACGCCGAGCGTCTCGCCGGCGTTGACGGTGAAGTCGATGCCGTCGACGGCCCGGACCGCACCGGTCTGGCGCCGCATCAGCCCGCTGCGGATCGGGAAGTGCCGGGTCAGGCCGGTCACCCGGAGCAGCGGCTCGCGGTCGGGGGCGGGGGCCGGCGACGGGATCGGCGCCGTCTGGGTGTCCGTCATCGGTTCTCTCCAGAAAGGTGGTACGAGGCCGGGCTCACAGCCGGGGCGCGATCTCTTCGGCGAAGATGCGGTGCCGCTCGGCGGCCGGCAGGTGGCAGGCCGCGTAGTGCCCGGGCGCGGCCTCGGCCAGCACCGGGAGCTCGCTGCCGGAGCGCCCGTCGGTCAGGGCGGCGTACGGGCAGCGCGGGTGGAAGGCGCAGCCCGTCGGCACGTTGATCAGGCTGGGCGGGGTGCCCTTGACCGGGACGAGCCGGTCCTGCAGCTCCCGGTCCAGGCGCGGCATCGAGCCCAGCAGGCCCCAGGTGTAGGGGTGTTCGGGCGCGTCGAAGAGGGTTTCCGCCGGTCCGCGCTCGACGCACTTGCCGCCGTACATGACCAGGATGTCGTCGGCCAGTTCGGCGACGACCCCGAGGTCGTGGGTGATGATGATGACGGCGGAGCCGAACTCCTCCTGGAGGTCGCGGATGAGGTCCAGGATCTGCGCCTGGACGGTGACGTCCAGGGCGGTGGTGGGCTCGTCGGCGATCAGCAGCGAGGGGTCGTTGACCAGGGCCATGGCGATCATCGCGCGCTGGCGCATGCCGCCGGAGAACTGGTGCGGGTAGTCGTCGACCCGGCGGTCGGGCTGCGGGATGCCGACCCGGTCGAGCATCTCGATCGCGCGGGCCCGGGCCTGCCTCTTGCTGGCCTCGGGGTGGTGCACCCGGTAGGCCTCGACGATCTGCTGCCCCACCGTGTAGTAGGGGTGCATCGCGGTCAGCGGGTCCTGGAAGATCATCGCCAGTTCGCGGCCGCGCAGTTGGCGCACCCGGTCCGGGCCGGCGGCGATCAGGTCCTCGCCGTTGAGCAGGATCTCGCCGCTGATCCGGGCCCGCTTGGAGCGGTGCAGGCCCATGATGCCGAGCGAGGTGACGGACTTGCCGGAGCCGGACTCGCCGACGATGCCGAGGGTGCGCCCCTTGTGCAGGTCGAAGCTGACCCCGTCGACCGAGCGGACCAGGCCGTCGTCGGTGTCGAAGTGGATCCGCAGGTCGCGCACGGACAGGAACGGGTCGCCGGTCGGTGCCGACTGCGGGGCGGCGGCTGCCGTGGTCTTCTGGAGCTCGGTCACGAGAGCCTCACCCGGGGGTCGACGAGGGCGTACAGGAGGTCGACCACGAGGTTGCAGGCGACGATGAAGAAGGCGGCCAGCAGGGTGACGCCGAGGATCTTGGGCAGGTCGTTGTCGGAGATCGCCTGGACGGCGAACTGGCCGACGCCCTGGAGCGAGAAGACCTGCTCGGTGATCAGCGCGCCGCCGAGCAGCAGCCCGAGGTCCATGCCGAAGATGGTGACGATCGGGGTGAGCGCGGCGCGCAGCCCGTGCCGGGTGACGACCTTGCGCTCGGCCAGACCCTTGGCCCGGGCGGTGCGGATGTAGTCCTCGCTCATGGTCTCCAGCATTCCGGCGCGGGTGAGCCGGGCGTAGAGCGCGGAGTAGAGGAAGGCCAGCGAGATCCAGGGGAGGATCAGATTGCGGGCCCACATCAGCGGGTTGTCGGTGAAGTCGACGTACTGCAGGTTGTCCAGGATCGGCCACTCGTAGCTGAACAGCGTGAGCAGCAGCGCGCCGGTGAAGAAGACCGGCAGCGAGACGCCCGCGAGGGCGACGCCCATGGAGAGCCGGTCGAAGATCGACCGCGGCTTGAGGGCGGAGACGACGCCGGTGGCGACGCCGGAGACCAGCCACAGCACGGCCGCGCCGGTGGCGAGCGAGATGGTGACCGGGATCCGCTTGGACAGCTCGGGCCAGACCTCCAGGTGGTTCTTGAAGGAGTAGCCGAAGCAGGGGACGTGGCAGGTGGCCGGTTCCGGCCCGAACTTGTACTCGGCGCCGCTGACGAGGCCCTTGAGGAAGTTCCAGTACTGGGTGTACAGCGGCTGGTCGAGGCCGAGGTTCTGCTTGACCGCCGCGATCGCCTCCGGGGAGGGGTTCTTCCCGATGTACTGGGCGGCCAGTTGGTCGGCCGTCTCGCCGGCGATGCGCGGGAGCAGGAAGAAGATCGCGAAGGTGACGGCGCTGACGACCAGCAGCAGAATCACCGCCGCGAGGATCCTGCGGATGATGTAGGCAAACACAGTTGGGCGGCTCCGGCGGCCCGCCGCCGTCCGGGATCCTCCGGACGGCGGCGGGCGCCGCTGCCTTCACCTGCCTTCAGGGATGCGGAGCCAGGCTCTTACTTGGTGGTGCCGATGTTCAGGTAGTCGTACTCACCCGAGAACGCCGGGGTGGAGGCGATGTTGGTGGCGTTGTCCGGGCGGTACAGGAAGACCTTGAAGTAGGTCAGCGGGACGATGACCGCCTGCTCCATGACCTTCTTGTCGATGTCGCCGTAGATCTTCTCGCGGGCGTTCTTGTCCGGGTTGATCGCGGCGTCGTCGATCATCTTGTTGACGGCCGGGTCGTCCAGCTGGGACAGGTTGCTGTTGCCGGACGGCTTGATCGCGCGGCCGTCGACGACCTGCTGCAGGAAGCCGTAGCCGGTCGGCCAGTCCGCACCCCACTGCATCATCATCAGACCGATGTTGTGGTCCTGGGTGAACTGCGGGGCACCGGCGCTGTCGGTGAGGTACTTGCCCTGCGGGTACTGCTGGATCTCGGCGTTGATGCCGACCTTCTTCAGCGCGGCCTGGATCGAGGTGGCGGCGGCGACCTCGGTGGCGCGCTCGGTGCGGGCCGAGATGACGGTGTTGATGCCGTCCTTGCCGCAGGCCTTCAGGGCGTCCTTGGCCTTGGCCTCGTCACCCTTGTTGTCCTTGGTCTCGTACAGGTTGAAGTCCTGGTGGCCCGGGATGTCCGGCGGGAGCACCGTGTTGGCGATCTGGCCGCGGATCGGGCCGCCCTCGGCGGTCTGGACCGAGACCTTGTCGATCGCGAACTGGACGGCCTTGCGGCAGTCGACGTTGTCGAACGGCGCGACCTTGGAGTTGATCGCCAGGTAGACCAGACGGCCGCCGTAGGCGTTGTCGGTGCTGGCCTTCAGCTTCGGGTTCTGCAGGATCTGCGCCTGGGTCTGCGGGTCGACGCCGCCGCCCACCAGGTCGACCTGGGCGTTGCCGGCCAGCAGGTCCTTGTCGATGGTGGCCTGGTCGATGTTCATCTTGAGCTGGATCTTGTCCGGCAGCTGCTTCCGGATCGGGTCCGTGCTCTTGTCCCAGTTGGTGTTCGGGACCAGGACGGCCTGCTTGCCGTCCTCGTAGGACTCGAACTTGAAGGAGCCCGAGGACACGATGTGCTTGACGTAGTCGGCACCGGTGTCCTTGGCCTGCGGGACCGGAGCGGTCTGCGGGGCGCTCACCAGGTAGTCGAAGTCCGCGAACGGGTGCTTCAGGTGGAAGACGATGGTGGTGTCGTCCGGCGTCTCGATCGACTTCAGGTCGCCGGTCTTGTCCTTGTACGGGCCGGCGTACGGCGTGTCGTTGTCGACCAGCAGGTCGTGGAAGTACGTCGGGCCGTTGGAGTTCACGTCCGGCGCGAAGTTGGAGCGCTCGACGGCGTACTTGACGTCCTTCGAGGTGATCGGGGTGCCGTCGTCGTACTTCAGACCCTTGCGGATCTTGTACGTCCAGCTCAGGCCGTCCGCGCTGGGCGCGCCGAGCGACTCGGCGAGGTCCGGGACGAGCTTGTTGCCCTCCTCGCCGGCGGCCGGGTTGAAGGTGGTGAGCGGACGGGCGTACAGGCGCGAGAAGTTGTAGATGTACGCGTAGTACGTGTTGCCCGGGTCGAGCGAGTCCGGGGTGCCCTTCATCTCGAAGGTGACCGTCCCGCCCTTCTTGTCCGAGGCGTTGACGATGTTCTTGGTGGCCGCGTTGGCTCCGCCGCCACCGGAGGAGGAGGACGAGGAGGAGGAGTCGCCGCTCTTGGAGGAGCTGGAGCAACCGGTGACCACCAGGACCGCGGCGGCGGCCGCCGCGGTCAGGGCGACGGTACGGGACCTACGCATGGGTGAGATCAACCCCTTGAGGATGTGGAGGAGGGAGGGTCCTGACGCAACGTCAGTTGCTCTTGGGATCGAGGGCGTCGCGCAGCCCGTCGCCGAGCAGGTTGAAGGCGAGCACGGTGATGAAGATCGCCAGACCGGGGACCACCATGTACTGGGGGTCCACCTGGTAGTACCGGATCGCGTCCTGGAGCATCCCGCCCCAGGAGGCTTGCGGGGGCTGGATGCCGACACCGAGGAAGCTCAGCCCCGCCTCGAAGAGGATGTTGGTCGGGATCAGCAGGGTCGAGTAGACCAGGATCGGACCGACCAGGTTCGGCAGCAGCTCCTTGAACAGGATGAACGGGCCGCGGGCGCCGAGGCTGCGGGCCGCGTGGACGAACTCCCGCTCGCGCAGCGAGAGCGTCTGTCCGCGCACGATCCGGCCCATGTAGGGCCAGTTGAAGAAGCCGATCACGAAGATCAGCACCAGGATGTGCAGCGGCAGGCCGTGCAGGCCGAACGCGCCGCCCTGGAGCGAGGTCGAGATCGCGATGGCGAACAGCAGCAGCGGGAAGGCGAGGAAGACGTCCATGACGCGGCTGATCAGCGTGTCCACCCAGCCGCCGTAGTAGCCGGCCATGATGCCGAGCACGGTGCCGATGGTGTTGGACAGCACGGTCGCGCCGAAGGCGACCAGCAGGGAGACCCAGGAGCCCTCGATGACGCGGGTGAGCAGGTCACGGCCCTGCAGGGGGTCGACGCCGAGCGGGTGGTCCCAGCTCATGCCGCCCCAGTCGCCGAACGGCAGACCGCCGAGGTCGGCGTCCAGGAGGTCCTGGTGGAGGGCGTCCGGGTCGAGCCCGAACAGCGACTCGATCGGCTTGGCCAGTACGGCGAGGAGGATGAGCAGGATCACCACGACGCCGCCGACGACGGCGGCCTTGTCCCGCTTGAAGCGGGTCCAGGCGATCTGACCGAGGGAGCGGCCCTCGATCTTCTTGGCCGGGCCGGCGGGGGCTGCTGCCTCCGGTTCGTTCCCGGCGGTGGTCACGGATGCGGTCATGGTCAGTTGGTCCCCTCGCCGACGGTGGCCGGCCCACGGGTGCCGGTCGCCGGCTTCGGCGGTGCGGCTGCGGACGTGCGAAAGGTGCTAGCAGGAGCGGGTGTTCGCGGCAGTGCGTCGTGCACAGGCACTGCCACCACGCGGGATGGGCTTCGCGTGGACGAGCGGGTCGGCGTACGCGCTCACCTTTGTGGGGTTCCAATGCGCGGTGCGTTGCGCAGAACTCTCTGCCATGCGACTTGGCTTACGCCAGACCTGACAACCGACAGATGCCCAACTGTGATCTGCTGGCATGCACGTCATCGATCTGCGGCATATCGCTCTTCACACGACTGCAGCAGGCATGTCAAGATGACCGGACGGCCGAATCGGAAATTCGTCCGGAAAGCATCGAAGCCGACTTGACGGACAATCAAGTCGGCTTCGCGGAAATGACTTCGACCGGAGTCGCGGACCGCAGTCGCTCCGGCAATCAGCGCCCGGGGTAGCCCGGCCACGGCTGCTGCGGCTGCCCGTGCCAGCCCGGCCCGGGCGGCTGGGTGCCGTAGCCGTAGCCCGGCGCCTGCTGCGAGTGGTACGCCGGGGGCGGCACCGGCGGGTACGGCCCGGTCGCCGCCGGCGGCCGGCCGCCTTCGCGGTCGTAGAACGGGCGGGCGTTGGCCCGCATCCAGAGCGCCACCGGGTCGTACTCGTCCGCCATCGCCACGGTGGACACCGCCAGCCCCTCCGGGGCCACCGCGATCGCCCGCTGCATCAGCGCGCGCACCGCCTCCACCGCCGGCGGCGAACTCTCGTACAGGTCCAGACCGATCGCCAGGTACGGCTCCCCCACCGCCGGCTGCACCCAGGCCCGGCGCAGCGCGCGCACCGCGCGCACCTCACCCGCCTGGCGCTCCAGCAGCGCGAAGAACGGCTGGGCGTTCACCTGCGGCTCGCTCAGCTTCAGCGGACCGGCCGGCAGCCGGTCCAGGCCCGCCGCGATCCGGCGCAGGTCCGCCCACGGCACGCCCACCCCGCCGCCGGGCGCGTGCGGGTTCAGCCACAGACCCCAGCGCGTCCGGTACAGCGAGGCCGCGATCTCCCGCCCGGAGATGACCTCGTGGGCCCGGGCCCAGCCGGAGGCCGCCAGCTGCTCGGGCGAGGTGACGGCCGGCGCGTAGCCGTGGCCGCTGATCTCCATGTTCCCGTACTGGGCGTCCGGGCTGCCCGGCGTGCCGTGCCAGAGCAGCATCCACACCTGCCCGTCGGCCAGCGCGTGCAGCAGCTGCTCGTACGCGTCGTAGCGCTCCGGCACGACCTCGCGCAGGGCACGCTCCAGCGCGCCCGGATCCGCCCCGGGGCGCCCGGCGGACGCCTGGCCCCAGGGCCCCGGTGCACCGCCCGCTACCGCTCCCGCACTCATGCGCCCACCTCGCCGCGCCTCTTTCCTCAACCCAGCCGGCCCGTCGGCCGTCTGCACGCACCCTATGGCGCGGCACCGGCCACCGCCACGGCGACGTGCCTACGAACGAACGCCGCTCACACCCGCGCGTAGAAAGGCAGTACCCGGGCGAGCAGCCACTCGACCACCGGATCGTCGGCGAGATCGAGCAGTACGAGGTGGACGCCCCCCGGCAGCGGTGCGGTTCCCAGGGCCCGGCCGAGCGCCTCGTTGACCGCGGCCGGGTCGGCCGGGGCCGCCGGATCCAACTGGACGCCCACGAACATCACGGTCGGTTCGCCCTCGATGCTGGCCAGCGCCCGGCGGGCGGTCAACACTCCGGGGAGGAGCGACAGTTCCGCGCGGCAGGCGGCCAGGAAGTGCTCCGGGTCCTCGCCCGGCACCGGCTCGCGCAGCGCCACCCGGCCGCCGGTGGGGGCCAGGGCCTCGCCGGCGGCGTCCCAGCGGTCCTCCCGCGGACCGCGGCGCAGCTCCGCCACGCCCTGCGGCGGCACCGGGATGCCCACCGCGGCCTCCGGGTTGACGGCGATGCCGACGCCCAGCGGCAGGCCGCGGGCGAACTCCCAGGCCGGTGCCACCGCGAACGCCATCCCCGGCGCCTGCTGCAGGAACACCTCCTGCGAGGAGAAGACCGGGACGTACGGGTCACCGGCCAGCTCGACGGTCGGCAGGTCCAGCGACTGCCCCTGCGGGTCGCCGCCGGCCGGCAGCGGGATCCACACCTGGCTGCGGGCCAGCACCTCGATCACCCGGGGCGTCGCACCCGGGTCGCCCAGCGCGGCGGTCAGCACCTGCTCCAGCTCGTTGGCCGGCCACCCGCCGCCCGGCGGCGCCGACTCCGGCCCGCCCCACCCCTGCTGCTGCTCCACCGGGTACCCCATGCGCGCCTGATCCGCCCTCTGCCGCTCGGCCGCCCTGTGCTACGCCGACGCGGAGCAGTTTAGGGCCCGTGTTCGGTATCACGCGGCGTGACCGGGGCCCCTCTCCCGCCCGCGGCCCGGACGTGCCATGATGTGCGCGTTCGACGGCGCAGTGGGCCGCCGGGCCCCACAACTCCATACCGGCCGCTCGAACCCGCGCGGGAGAGCCCGGAGTACCCCCTCAGGTGGTACAGCCGGCGCCGAAGGAGCAAGTCCTCCCCGGAATCTCTCAGGCCCCCCTACCGCACGGGTTAGGCACATCTGGAAAGCGGCGCACGGCCCTGTCGCGCGCCCACCCACGGTGCAAGCCGCCATGCTGTCCTGGATGCTGGAAACAGCTGCGGGCAGGTGGGCGGTGAAGCTCTCAGGTTCGACGACAGATGGGGAGACCCACGCCGCCGCATGCCCGCGCGCAGGGGTCGGTCCCCGAGCGGGCACGGTTCCGGCGCGTGCACCCCTGAGTGCCCCGACCGAGGAGTTCCTGGCCATGTCGTCCCTCCGCCTGACCGCGCTCGACGCGCTGCACCGCGCCCTCGGCGCGACCATGACCGACTTCGCCGGCTGGGACATGCCGCTGCGCTACGGCAGCGAGCGCGAGGAGCACCTCGCCGTCCGCAACCGCGCCGGTCTGTTCGACCTCTCCCACATGGGCGAGATCACCGTCACCGGCCCGCAGGCCGGCGAGATGCTGGACCACGCGCTGGTCGGCTTCGTCTCCGCGCTGGGCGTGCTGCGCGCCCGCTACACCATGATCTGCGCCGAGGACGGCGGCATCCTGGACGACCTGATCGTCTACCGCCTGCGCGAGGACGCCTTCCTGGTCGTCGCCAACGCCTCCAACGCCCAGCTGGTGCTGGACGAGCTGATCGCCCGCGCCAAGGGCTTCGACGCCGTCGTCACCGACGACCGCGACACCTACGCGCTGATCGCCGTCCAGGGCCCGGAGTCCACCGCGATCCTGGCGAAGACCACCGAGGCCGACCTGCCCGGCCTGAAGTACTACGCGATCCTCCCGGCCCAGGTCGCCGGCCGCGACGTGCTGCTCGCCCGCACCGGCTACACCGGCGAGGACGGCTTCGAGATCTTCTGCAACCCGGGCGACGCCGAGGCCGTCTGGCAGGCGCTGACCGCCGCCGGCGAGGGCCACGGCCTGGTCCCCTGCGGCCTGTCCTGCCGGGACACGCTGCGCCTGGAGGCGGGCATGCCGCTGTACGGGCACGAGCTCTCCACCGACCTGACCCCGTTCGACGCCGGCCTGGGCCGGGTCGTCCGCTTCGACAAGACCACCAACGAGGGCGCCTTCGTCGGCCGCAAGGCCCTGGAGAAGGCCGCCGCCGAGGCCGAGGCCAACCCGCCGCGGGTGCTGGTCGGCCTGGTCTCCGAGGGCAAGCGGGTGCCGCGCGCCGAGTACACCGTGGTCTCCGCCGACGGTGCGCCGATCGGCCGGATCACCTCGGGCGCGCCGTCCCCCACCCTGGGACAGCCGATCGCGATCGCCTACGTGGACGCGGCCCACGCCGCCCCGGGCACCACCGTCGCGGTGGACGTGCGCGGCAAGCACGAGCCGGTCCAGGTCGTGGCGCTGCCGTTCTACAAGCGCGCCCGCTGAACCCCCACTCCCCCGAAGACCCACGTCGAAGCCGTCCGCGCGGCGGCCCGCTTCGTCGTACCCGCTTCCCATCCTGGAGAATGACGCCATGAGCAACCCCCAGCACCTGCAGTACACCGAGGAGCACGAGTGGCTGACCGCCGCCGAGGACGGTGTCTCCACGATCGGCATCACCCAGCACGCCGCCGACGCGCTCGGTGACATCGTCTACGTGCAGCTGCCCGAGGTCGGCGACGAGGTGACCGCCGGCGAGACCTGCGGCGAGCTGGAGTCCACCAAGTCGGTCAGCGACCTGTACTCCCCGGTGACCGGCGAGGTCGTCGAGACCAACCAGGACGTTCTGGACGACAACGGCCTGGTCAACAGCGCCCCCTTCGAGGGCGGCTGGCTGTTCAAGGTGCGCGTCGCGTCCACCGGCAAGCTGCTCACCGCGGACGAGTACAACGCCTTCATCAAGGCCTGACCCGCTCGTGACCGGGCGGGCCGCAGCGCGGCGGCCCGCCCGCGCCGACCACCCGTCGCCCGCCACCCTTCCGAGGGCGCGCTCCGCACGGCACCCCTGATCCTCCTCCACCGGGAAGACCACACCATGACGGTTCTCAACCAGTCCCTGCACTCCCTCGACCCGGAGATCGCCGCCGCGGTCGACGCCGAGCTGCACCGCCAGCAGACCACGCTGGAGATGATCGCCTCCGAGAACTTCGCCCCGGTGGCGGTCATGGAGGCCCAGGGCTCGGTGCTCACCAACAAGTACGCCGAGGGCTACCCCGGCCGCCGCTACTACGGCGGTTGCGAGCACGTCGACGTGGTCGAGCAGATCGCGATCGACCGGATCAAGGCCCTGTTCGGCGCCGAGCACGCCAACGTCCAGCCGCACTCGGGCGCGCAGGCCAACGCCGCCGCGATGTTCGCGCTGATCCAGCCGGGCGACACCATCCTGGGCCTGAGCCTGGCTCACGGCGGTCACCTGACCCACGGCATGAAGATCAACTTCTCCGGCAAGCTCTACAACGTGGCCGCGTACCACGTGGACGAGAAGACCGGCCAGGTCGACATGGCCGAGGTCGAGCGCCTCGCCAAGGAGCACCAGCCGAAGCTGATCATCGCCGGCTGGTCCGCCTACCCGCGCCAGCTCGACTTCGCCGAGTTCCGCCGGATCGCCGACGCCGTCGGCGCCCTGCTGATGGTGGACATGGCGCACTTCGCCGGCCTGGTGGCCGCCGGGCTGCACCCCAACCCGGTGCCCTACGCGGACGTGGTCACCACCACCACCCACAAGACCCTGGGCGGCCCGCGCGGCGGCGTCATCCTGTCCAAGGCCGAGTGGGCCAAGAAGATCAACTCCGCGGTCTTCCCCGGCCAGCAGGGCGGCCCGCTGGAGCACGTGATCGCCGGCAAGGCCGTCGCCTTCAAGGTCGCCGCGTCCGAGGAGTTCAAGGAGCGCCAGCAGCGCACCCTGGACGGCGCCCGGATCCTCGCCGAGCGCCTGCTCCAGGCCGACGTCGCCGAGGCCGGCGCCTCGGTGCTGTCCGGCGGCACCGAGGTCCACCTCGTCCTGGTCGACCTGCGCAACAGCCAGCTCGACGGCCAGCAGGCCGAGGACCGGCTGCACGAGGTCGGCATCACGGTCAACCGCAACGCCATCCCGAACGACCCGCGCCCGCCGATGGTCACCTCCGGCCTGCGCATCGGCACCCCGGCCCTCGCCACCCGCGGCTTCCAGGCCGAGGACTTCCGCGAGGTCGCCGACATCATCGCCGAGGCGCTCAAGCCCGCCTTCGACGAGACCGTCGCCGCCGCGCTCAAGGCCCGCGTCACCGCGCTGGCCGAGAAGTACCCGCTGTACCCGAACCTCTGATCACTCCGGTGATCGCCCGGGCGGGGTGACCGGCCTCACCCCGCCACGGCACCTGGGACCCCGGGGCACCGCGCACACTGGTAGGTGCGCGCGGTGCCCCGACCCGTGTCGTCCCCCGCCCGCCCGTACTTCCACGAGACCAGACAAGGACGTCCCCCGTGGCCATCAGCGTCTTCGACCTCTTCTCCATCGGCATCGGCCCGTCGAGTTCCCACACCGTCGGCCCGATGCGCGCGGCCCGGATGTTCGCCCGCCGCCTGCGGTCCGAGGGCATGCTGGACGGGGTGACGAGCGTGCGTGCCGAGCTGTACGGCTCGCTGGGCGCCACCGGCCACGGACACGGCACGCCGAAGGCCGTCCTGCTGGGCCTGGAGAACAACTCCCCCCGCACGGTCGACGTCGACCAGGCGGACAAGGACGTCGAGCGGATCACCGCCGAGAAGCGGATCAACCTGCTCGGCGACCACCCGATCGACTTCGACCCCGACACCCAGCTCGTGCTGCACCGCCGCCGCTCGCTGCCCTACCACGCCAACGGCATGACCCTCTGGGCCTTCGCGGCGGACGGCTCCACGCTGCTGGAGAAGACCTACTACTCGGTCGGCGGCGGCTTCGTCGTCGACGAGGACGCCATCGGCGCGGAGCGGGTCAAGCCCGACGACACCGCGCTGCGCTACCCCTTCCGCACCGGCGAGGAGCTGCTGCGGCTCACCCGGGAGACCGGGCTGTCGATCTCCGGCCTGATGCTGGAGAACGAGAAGGCCTGGCGCTCCGAGGAGGAGATCCGGACCGGCCTGCTGGAGATCTGGCAGGTCATGCAGGAGTGCGTGCGGGCCGGCATGTCCCGCGAGGGCATCCTGCCCGGCGGCCTCAAGGTCCGCCGCCGGGCCGCCGCGGCCGCCCGGGCGCTGCGCGCCGAGGGCATCGGGCCGGCCAACGCGATGGAGTGGGTGACCCTCTACGCGATGGCGGTCAACGAGGAGAACGCCTCCGGCCGCCGGGTCGTCACCGCGCCGACCAACGGCGCGGCCGGGATCATCCCCGCCGTCCTGCACTACTACCTGAACTTCATCCCGGGCGCCGACGAGGACGGCATCGTCCGCTTCCTCCTCGCGGCCGGTGCCATCGGCATGCTGTTCAAGGAGAACGCCTCCATCTCCGGTGCCGAGGTCGGCTGCCAGGGCGAGGTCGGCTCCGCCTGCTCGATGGCCGCCGGCGGCCTCGCCGAGGTCCTCGGCGGCACCCCCGAGCAGGTCGAGAACGCCGCCGAGATCGGCATCGAGCACAACCTCGGCCTCACCTGCGACCCGGTCGGCGGCCTGGTCCAGATCCCCTGCATCGAGCGCAACGGCATGGCCTCGGTCAAGGCCGTCACCGCGGCCCGGATGGCGCTGCGCGGCGACGGCCGCCACCACGTCTCGCTCGACAAGGCGATCAAGACCATGAAGGAGACCGGCGCCGACATGAAGATCAAGTACAAGGAGACCTCGCGCGGCGGCCTCGCCGTCAACGTCATCGAGTGCTGAGCGGCTTACCACCGCAGCGCCGAGCCCCCGGACGGGCACCGTCCGGGGGCTCGGGCGTTCCGGGGGGCTCCCTCGCCCTCTCTCTTGCCCTCCCCCTCTCGCCCTCCCCCTCGGCAGGGCCTCTCGTGGGCTCCTCGTGGGCCCCTCACGGGTGTCTCGCCGGTTCTCGCGGGCCTCTGGTGCGCTGCCGGAAATACCGCCGTACCGCTGGCCGGCCGCGGACAACTGGGCCATAATCTGCGCGAGTTGGTTCACCACCGGGGGGAGTGGATGACCTACCAGCCGTACCACGCCGCCGCGCGGGCCACCGCGACCGCACCGGCCACCACAGCCGCGCAAGCCGCCACAGCCACGCAGGGGCCGCCCGGCCACGCCTTCTCCGAGGCCACCAGACTGCTGTCCGCCGGGGTCTACCTGGACCCGGAGCTGCGCCGGCGCGTCGTCTCCGAACTGGTCGAGCACGAGGAGCGCTCCGTCCCGCCTTCGCTGGGCTTCGACCTCGTCACCGTCCTCGCCCACGCGCTCCGGGCCCGGGCGCTGGAGTTCCGCACCGGCGCCGTCCTGGCGGCCGTCTGGGCCGGCTTCTTCGTCACCGCCTACCTGCCGCTGCTCACCCACCCGCCGTCCTCCGGCTACGGCTCCTCCCGCCCGTACCGCGTCGCCGGCGACTCCTCCGCGGGCAACACCTTCGACGACCTCACCCGGTACGCGACGCCCTACCTGGCGAACACCGCCCTCCTGTACGCCCTCGCCTGCCTGCTGTCCTGGTACGCCAAGTCCCCGGACGTCCGCGAGGACGCCCTGTACGCGCCCGCCGCCCCCGCCGTCGCCCGGCCCGCCGCCCGGCGCCCCGCCAACGGGCTGCTGTCGCTGGCCGCCGGCGTCGCCCACGCCCTCTACTGGGTGGTGGCCCTGCTCGCGCTGCGGGACTCCCACCTCCTCGGCGTGCTCTTCCCGCTGGCGCTCGCCGCCACCGTCTGGGTGCACCGGCTGCTCGTCGCCGGCACCGTGCGCCGGGAGCTCAACCGCGAGGACTTCCTCCGGCTCCGGCCACGACAACTACCCGCCGGACCGCGCTACGCCCGGATCGGCGCCGCGATCGGCGCCGAGCAGTACTCGCCGCTCGTCGTCTACGACCCCGCCGACCCGTTCCTCGGCGCGGGGACCCCGTACCAGCCCTGGTCGTTCGTCCTGGAGCTGAAGCGCCGCAGGACCGGGCCCGCCGCCGCCCCGACCGCTCCCGCCACGGCCGCTCCCGCCCCGACCGCTGCCGCCGCGGCCTCCCCGGCCGGGGAGCTCACCGCCCGCGCCGTCCTCGACCTGATCGTCCCGCGGCTGCTCGCCCTGCGGCAGGCCACCGCCTCGACCAGCCTGGACCGGCTGCGGGACATGGAGGTCCAGGAACTGGTCTTCCTGCCGTACGGCCCGCGCCGCGCCGACGTCCCGCGCGACCAGGAGACCGTCGCCCGGCACCTGGCCGCGGCGGTCGACGAGGGCGCCGAACGGCGCCGGCACTTCCTGCGGGTGCGGGTCGGCGCCTGGGACGAACAGGTCGTGCTGTCCGTCCTGCTCCGGGTGCACACCCAGGGCCGGCTGCTGGTGCTGGAGGTCGTGCCGCACGTCCTCGGCCCCGTCCGCCGCGACTATGAGCTGCTCGCCGACGCGGCCGCCCTGCGCGGCACCCGGCTGAACGGCGGACGCCCCGCCGTGTCGGCGTTCACCGCGGGGCCCGCCGCACTGCGCGCGCTCCGGCACCCCGGCGGCGCGGCCGGCGGGGACGGCGAGGCCGTGGTGGCCGCCCGGCCGGTCGTCTCCGTGCGCGAGCTCGCCGCCGAGCCGACGGTCTCGCTCTTCCAGGAACTGGACGTCAACCGGTACGTGAAGACCATCGAGGAACGGATCATCGACGGCGTCCGCGAGGCACTGCACTCCGAGGGCTACGAGACCGGACGCTTCGAACAGACCGTCGTCCAGGTCCTGGACGGCGGGATCCACATCGGGTCGATGAGCGGCGGCGCGGTCGCCTCCGGCCCCGGCGCCACCGCCCGGCACAGCCCCACGCCCGAGGGACCGCACGGGGAGAAGACCGCGTGACGCGTGGACAGCGTGACGAGGGAACGGCATGACGAGTGGACGGCTTGACGAGGGAACGGCATGACGAGTGGACGGCTTGACGAGGGAGCGGGGAGACCGGCGATGAACGGTGGAACGGACGGGCGACAGCCCGGGCAGGCCGAGCAGGGCGGGGTGAGCGGCGGGGTGTCGATCGGGCACCTGTCCGGCGGGGCCGTCGCGGCCGGCGACCGGGCGAGTGCGGAGGACCGGTCCCAGCACTCCGGAGCGGCCGCACCCGCAGCCGGGCCTCCGGCGGGCGTGGAGGTTCCGACCGCGGTCCCCGGCGGGATCGCGGTCGGCGCGATGAGCGGCGGCGCGGTCGCCTCCGGCCCCGACGCGCGGGCCGTCGACTCCTCCGTCCACCTCGACCCGCAGACCCGCCTGCTGCTCACCTCCGTCCGGCAACTGAGCGCCCAACTCCCCCTGCTCGCACGGGCCGAGGGCGACGGCGTGGACGAAGTGGCACACGAGCTCGACGCCGTCCGCACGGCCGTCGAGGAGACGGGCACCGCCCCCCGCACCCGCCTGGAACGGCTGCGGGACCTCCTTCGGGGCTCGGCCACCGTGGTGTCCGGCCTCGCCTCGGCGCTCGCCGTCGTGCAGGCGATCGAGGGACTGCTGGGCTGAACCGGGACGAGGGACGACGGGGGGAGCGGGCGTGGGGATCCACTGGGACGCGGACCGGCAGCAGTGGGTGACGGTGCCCGACGGGGGTGCGCCGCCACCGCCACCGCCACCACCACCGCCACTGCCTCCGCAGGCGCCGGCCGAGCCTCCCCCGCTGACGACGTCCGGGCCTTCGAAGTCGCCGACCGTGCCGAAGCCGCCGAAACGCCGTCCGCGCGCCGAGGGCGGCGGGGCCCCGGGGCTGCGGAAGCGGCGGACGATCGTGCTGGCGGCCGTCCTCGGGGTGCTGATCGGAGCGCTCGGGGGCGGCGCCGGGTACCTGTTGACGCGGCACGAGGGTTCGGGCGCGGCTGCCGGGCCGGGCTCGGCCACGACCGCGGCACCGGCGGCGCCCGCCCCGTCCACGCCCTCCCCGTCGGCAGCCTCCCCGTCGGCGGCGCCGACCGACCCGGCCACCGCCACACCAGCTCCCACGCCGACCCCCACCGGACCGCAGCTCAGACTCGTCCAGGACCCGGCGGGCTTCGACCTCCTCGTACCGGACGGCTGGAAGCGGCGCACGAAGGACCCCTCGGTCTTCTACGACTCCCCCGACGGCACCGGCCTGATCCAGGTGTTCCCGATGGGCGAGTTCACCCCGTACGACCGGGCCGTGGCCACCGACGCCGACCTCGCCCGGAACCCGTCCGGCTTCCCGGGCTACCACCGGATCCGGCTGGAGCAGACGCCCGGCGGCGGGGCCGAACTCGAGTACGCCTACAACCTGGGCGGCGGAGTGCGCCGCGTGGTCGACCACATCCTGGTCGGCCCGGACGGGCAGGCCCACGCCCTGCTGGTGGCCGGGCCTGAGGCGAGCTGGCCCAGCCCCTCCGGGGACCTCCTACACTCCGTGGTCGGCTCCTTCTGCCTCACGGGGCACTGCCCGTCGGGCTGACTCCCACCGCCGTCAGGTCCCCGAAGAAGGCCCTGATGTCGGCGATCAGCAGGTCCGGCTCCTCCACCGCAGCGAACTGGCCGCCCCGGTCCGGCCCCGTCCAGCGCGTCCGGTCGAGGCGGTCGAGGCGGTGGAGGCGGTGAAGCGGGTCCTCCGGATCGGCGTCCGGAACAGCGATGCGAGACGGGTGAGTGCCCGCGGACACGCCCGAGTCCCGGCGCCGCCGAAAACTATGTAGACCGGTCGATATATTCCCCCTCAGCCACCCCAGGCCCACCATGCGGCACCACGCCCCGCCCCACACGTAGACGGCCTACACATCACCCTCGCGGCGCAGGAAGTCGGCCGGCCCGACTTCCTGCGCACCGAACCCGCCGCCCGGGAACTTTTCTCTAGACCGGTCTACATATTCCTCCCACCCTCCCACCAGGCCGCCAGGCGGCCGCATGGGAAGTCGACCTAACCGACTTCCCGTGCAGAGCGGCCGGGCCATGACCTCACGGGCGCCGGAGCCACGGACCCCGGCGCCGGCACGCCCGACGCCTCGGCCGACGACGCGGCCGAGGCCCGTCGGCGCGCGCCGACCGTGCAGGAAGTCGGCCGGGTCGACTTCCCGTGCACGTCGATCTCCGCTGGCGGCAGACTTTCTCTAGACCGGTCTACATATTCCTTCCGCCCTGCCCGCCTGAGCCGACAGGCGGCCGCATGGGAAGTCGATCAGTCCGACTTCCCATGCTGGGGCCTCACGGGCGGGACGGGGTCACAGCCGGGGGCGCGCCGGGACCGGGGCCTCACGGGCGGGGCGGGGTTACGGCCGGGCGCGCCGGGACCGGCGGCAGAGGCGGGGCGGGGTCACGGCCAGGCGCGCGCCGGGGCCGGCGGCGGAGGCGGCGGTCAGGTGGTGGGTGAGCGGTCGGGGCGGCGCCGGCGGCCGGAGGTGGGGAGGGTGAGGACGGTGATGGCGGCGGCGAGGATGGCGAGGCCGACCCAGGAGGCGGCGGGGAGGCGTTCGCCGAGCGCGACGACGCCGAGGAGGGCGGCGACCGCGGGTTCGGCGAGGGTGAGGGTGGTGGCGGTCCGGGCGGAGGTGTGGCGCAGGCCGTGACCGAAGAGCCGGTAGGCGAGGAAGGTGGTGACGACGCCGAGGTGGAACACCACGGCCGCACCCCGAGCCGTGGCGAGCCACCCCAGGTCACCGAGCAGCAGCACCGGCAGGACCAGCAGCGCCGCCCCGCCGAACATCGCCCCCATCACACCGGCGGACGGGTGGCCGCGGGTGATGAGCTCGCTGCCGACGAGCGAGTAGGCGGCGTAGGAGAGCCCGGCGAGTGCGGCCAGCAGCACGCCGACGAGGTCCACGGTCGTTGCGCCGCCGTCGAGTTGGGGCCCGAGGACGAGGACGGCGCAGCCCAGGACGGCGGTGGCCGTGGCGCCGGCCCAGCGGCCGCTCGGCCGCCCCTGCCGGGCGAGCCAGCCGAGAAGGCCCGCGAAGACGGGTGCGCTGCCGAGGGCGATCACGGTGGCCACGGCGACGCCGGTCCGGGTCACCGCCGGGTAGAAGCCGACCGGGTACCCGACGACGGCCACCGCACCGAGCGCGAGCAGCCGGCGTTCGCGGCGGTCGCACGCCCGGGGCAGGTTCCTGGCGCTGCGGGTGGAGAGGAGGAGCAGCAGTCCGCCGAGGACGAGCGCGGCGGCGCCGATGCCGACCGCCGAGGCGCCCGTGGGGGCCAGCGAGGCAGCGGTGCCGGTGGTGCCCCAGATCAGGGCGGCGGTCAGGATCGGCAGCGGCCCGACGAGGGGCCGGTTCCGGCGGGTGGCGCCGGTGCGGGAGGTGCGGGAGGTGCGGGAAACGAGGCGCGCGGGAGCGCTGGTGCGGTTCGGCACGATCGTGAACTTCCGTCGTCGGAATCCGTCAGGAGGAGTCGGATGCGGAACGGGCGCACGTCGTCGACCCGGCGCCGGCGGAGGCCGGGCACGGGGTTTCGTCGGGCTGGGACCACCAGCGCGGGCGCCCGCTCAGGTGGACAGCGGTGGCAGCGAGACGCGCCAGTACGGGTTCACGGGCCCGATGCTACCCAGTCGGCGGTCGCCGGGCGGCAGGAGTGGGTCGATCATGAATATTCACAGGTAACAGCGTTAACCTATGCAAAATCCAAAGGTGAACTAGGTTACAAACCTTGTAATCCAAGACGCCCGGTTTGCCCACATGCTGAGATCCGTGCGATAGTCAGGGCATCGAACTTCGACTGGCCCGACCTGGCGCAGTCGACGCCCATCGCGCGGCACGCACCCCCTTGGCCGGCGCGATGACTTGCAGGGGCCCCCACACGCCGGACCACGGCGACGCAGGGGGCCCCGCGTGTTTTCCGGCTCGAGCGCTCCGCCCCACGCGCCCTCGCGCAGCCCCCGCACGCCCGTCCGGCCCTGCCGCGCCGGGGCCGGGACCACGGCCGCGCCAGGACCAGGACCGGCTCAGTGCCGCTCGCGGACCTTCAGCTCGAACCAGACGCCCTTGCCACGCGGCAGCAGGTCGGCGCCCCAGCGGTCGGCGAGGTCGTCGATGACCCGCAGCCCCCGCCCCCGCTCGTTCACCGGCCGCGGCTCGGCGAGGATCATGCAGGGCAGGGCCCGGGAGGAGTCGCGGACCTCGACGCGCAGCCAGCCCGGCTTGCGGCTGACCTGGAGGCCGATGGTGCGGCCGGCGGCGTGCCGGACGGCGTTGGAGACGAGTTCGCTGGTGAGTAACTCACCGGCTTCCAGGTGCTGGTGGAGGTCCCAGGCCTCCAGGGCCGAGAGCACCAGCCGGCGGGCCACCGGGCCGGACTCGGGCCGGGACGGCAGCCGCACCTCGTTCGGCGCGGACGGGTCGCACAGCCTGCCGCAGTACATCTCCTCGAGCTCCTCGGAGCTGAGCCGCTCGAGTGCCGCCAGCGCGCCCTGGACATCGATCCACGACGTCTCGGCGACCAAGCCGGCCCCGGGAACCGATGACTGATCTGTTTCGCCCCAACCCGCCATGCGGTCCATCATTGCGGAACGCAAGCAGCCGCGTACGGACAATGAGCAAACGATCTCCCCCGCGTCGGCATATGCCGGGTGCAAGCCGACGGCCGGACGGGGGGCGCCGCACCGCCGGGAGGAGACCCGCGGCCCCTGGCCGCCCCGGCCGCCCCGGGCCGGTGGAGCGGGCGACCCGGGCCGCTCGCGCGTCAAGCCCGGGTTGCCACGAACGCACTCCGGCCAGGCAGTTCCGACCGGGACGTTGCCCACCGGCGGGTTCCTGCCGGCGCTGCTACCAGGCGCTCCAGGCGAGGTTCCAGCCGCTCAGGCCGTTCGCCGGGTCGAGCGTCTCCTTCTTGGTGGAGTTCTTGACGATCACCACGTCGCCGACGATCGAGCTGTCGTAGAACTTGCCCATCGACGTGGAGTCCCCGCCGCCCTTGACGTCCTTGAGGCCGACGCAGCCGTGGCTGACGTTGTCCTCGCCGAAGGCGTCGCTCCAGTAGTTGCCGTGCACGTAGGTGCCGGAGGTGGTCAGCCGCATGGAGTGCGGGACCTGGAGGTCGTAGGGGGCGCCGGTCATGCCGGGGAGGGTGCTGGACTGCATCCGCACCACGCCCTCCTTGGCCATGACGACCATGGTCCCGTTCCAGGTGGGGTGGTCGGGCGAGCCGGAGGTGATGTCGATCCGGGACGGCTGGCCGTCGCCGTGGTCGACGGTCATCGTGTGCGCGGCGGCGTCAACCGTCGAGACCTGGGATCGCCCGATCGTGAAGGGCTCGTCCCGGTCGGTGCCGTACACCCCGGGGGCGATCTCGACGTTCTTGAGCCGGTAGTGCACGACCACCTTGGTGCCGGGCTTCCAGTACTTCTCGGGGCGGAAGTCCAGCCGGCGGTCGTCGAACCAGTGGCCCTTCACCTCGGTGCCGTTGTCGGTCTCGAAGGTGATGCCCTTGGCGACGTCGGCCTTGTTCTTGACGTCCTTGCTGAAGTCCACCGAGACGATCATGCCGACGCCGTACGTCGCGTTGTCGTCCACGTTGTCGGAGGCCTTGGCGAGGGCCGTCGGCGTCAGCGTGGTGAAGCTGCTGTCCGCGGTGGCGACCGCGCCGTCGGTGTCCGCGGCCATCGCGCTCACCTGGTAGGCGGTGCCGACCGCCAGGGCGGCCGACGGGGTCCAGCTGGAGCCGTCGGCGGCGATGGTGCCGGGCACCTCCTTGCCGGACTTGTCGCTGACCTTGACGGTGGTGAGCTTGCCGCCGGTCGCCCCGATCTTCAGCGCGTTCGGCGCGACGTCCACCGAGCCGGCCTTGGGCTGGATGTCCACCACGGCCCTGGACACCTTCGGCACGGTGCTGGTGGGCGCCGCCGCGGACGGGGAGGCGGCCGCGCCGGCCCCCAGGTCGGCCTTGGCCGCGCTGCCCGCGGCGTTCCCGCCGCCCCCGCCGCCGCACGCGGCCGTCAGGGCCATCGCCCCGCCGACCAGACCGACGGCGGCCACCCTGCGCATTCTGCGTATCGACCTCAACGTCGATCCCTCCCTCTGAAACCCCGCGATGAAGACCCCGCACCCGGAGCCACGGCCCGGGAGACCCCGGAGCCACCGGCCCCGGAGACCCCGGGCCGGAAGGCCCCGAGCCTGACACCCCGTACGCACGGCGGAAGCCGCGCGAACACGACGGACCTGACCACTACACGCACCGGCCACCGGAAAGGTTGCGCCATCCGGGGGCCGGTGCGCCCCGGGAACGCGAGCGGCCCGACCCCAACGGGTGAGGATCGGGCCGCTCGTCCGAACTGTGCTGACGAACCGGGACTACCCGGCCCGCCGGCGGGCAGGAGTTACCAGTTCGCCCAGCTGACGTTCCAGCCGCCCAGCCCGTTGGAGGGCGAGACGGTCTTCTCCTTGGTGTTCACGATCTTGACGACGTCGCCGACCATCGAGTCGTTGAAGAACTTGCCCGCGACGGAGGCGTCGCTGCCGCCCTTCTCGTCCGCCATCGAGACGCAGCCGTGGCTGGCGTTGGTCTTGCCGAACGGGTTGGCCCAGTAGTTGCCGTGCACGAAGGTGCCGGAGGTGGTCAGCCGCATGGCGTGCGGGACGTCCTGGATGTCGTACTCGCCGCCGAGACCGACGGTCTGCGAGTTCATCCGGGTGACCTTCTCCTTGGACATGATCACCATCGTCCCGCCCCAGGACGGCGTGGCGTCCGCGCCCAGGGTGACCGGGACGGTGGTGGACTTGCCGTCCCGCTCCACGGTCATCTGGTGCGACTTGGCGTCCGCGGTGGAGATCTGGGAGCGGCCGATGGTGAACGGCTCGTCCTTGTCCACGTCGCCGTAGACGCCCGGGGCGACCTCGACGCTCTTCAGCCGGTACTTGATGGTGACCTTGGTGCCCGGCTTCCAGTACTCGGCCGGACGGAAGTCCAGCCGGTTGTCGCCGAACCAGTGGCCCTTCACCTCGGTGCCGTTGTTGGTCTCGAACGTGATGCCCTTGAGGACGGCGTCCTTGTTCTTCACGTTCTTGCTGAAGTTCACCGAGACGATCATGCCGACGCCGTAGGTGGAGCCGTCGCTGATGTTGTCGTTGGTGGAGACCTTCTTGTCCGGCGTCAGCGTGGTGAACGAGGTGGTGGACGCGGCCACCAGGCCCTCGGCGTCCTTGGCCTGCGCGTTCACCTTGTACGCCATGCCGACGGCGAGCGTCGCGGCGGGCTTCCAGCCGGTGCCGTCCGGGGTGATCGCGCCCTCGACCGGCTTGCCGTTCTTGTCGGTCACCTCGACCGTGGTGAGCTTTCCGTTCGAGACGGAGACCTGCAGGGCGTTGCTCGGGGCGACGTCCTGGGCACCGTCCTTCGGCTCCACGGCGAGCACCGCGGCCGAGGTCTTGGGCTCCGCGGAGGAGCCGGCCGGCGCCGCCGTCCCGTTCGCGCCCGCGGTCGCCGCGGGCGCGGCGTTGTCGCCGCCGCCCCCCGAACCGCCCGAGCCGCCCTTGTCGTCGTTGCAGGCCGCGGTGAGCAGCAGCACCCCGCCCATGACCAACGCCATCGCCCCCCTGCGCCCGTAGCGGCTGGCGGTGCGTATCGCGGCGTCGGCCGTCTTACCCGTCTTCACGGTTTCTCCCCTCCCGGTGTCCACTCTCTTGACGCGCTGAGTGCCCCCATGAGTTGCACCGGACGCCGATCTTTCGCACCGGTGTGCGGTGCGCCGGAGCAGGATAGCCGGGCCGTATGAGGGAATCCCGAGCGGAGGTGGGTGGAGACGCGGTGAACCGGCGGTGACGATCGTCCGAAGCCACCGGCACGGCGCCGCGCCCGGGCGCGGCACCCGGGCGCCCGCAGGCCCACAAGCCCGCAGGCCCGACAGCCGGACCACCGAGGGCGCCACCGGGCGGACACGCGCATCCCGACCGCCATCCGCCGGTAAGCCGCCGTTCAGCTGCTTCCGATCAGCGCAATCCGGGAAAGAGGAAGTGCACGGGGTCCGGGACACCCCGCCAGGGAGGGTACGGCCATGGCGTCAGGGCAGGAGCTGGAAGCCGGTGCGCGGGCGTCCGGCGGGGTCGCCGCCGAACCACCGTGGCCCGGCAGCTGGCAGCCGCTCGGCGCCCGCCACCGCACCGACCACCTCGGCCGCCGCGGCACCAACTTCGCGCTCTGGGCGGCCGGCGCCGAGGCGGTCGACCTCTGCCTGTTCGACGAGGAGGGCCGGGAGAGCCGGCACCGCCTGGCCGAGCAGGACTTCCAGATCTGGCACGGCTTCCTGCCCGGCGTGCTCCCCGGCGCCCGGTACGGCTTCCGCGTGCACGGCCGGTGGGACCCGTGGACGGGCGCCCGCTGGAACCCGGCCAAGCTGCTGCTCGACCCGTACGCCCGCGCCGTCGACGGCTGTTACACCAGTCACGACGCGGTCTGCGCGGCGGTGCGCAACTGGCCGGAGCGGGACGTCGCCGACACCGTCCGGGACAACCGCGACTCGGCCCGCTACGTGCCCAGATCCGTGGTCGTCCACGACGACGACGACTGGTACGACGACCACCGCCCCAAGACGCCCTGGGCCGAGACGGTGCTCTACGAGCTGCACGTGCGCGGCTTCACCATGCGCCACCCCGACGTCCCGCCGCAGCTGCGCGGCACCTACGCGGGCCTGGCCCACCCCGCCGCGATCGCCCACCTGACCGGACTCGGCGTGACGGCCGTCGAGCTGCTGCCGGTGCACCAGTTCGCCAGCGAGGACCACCTGCAGTCCCGCGGCCTGGTCAACTACTGGGGTTACAACACGGTCGGCTACTTCGCCCCGCACGCCGGCTACTCCGCCTCGGGCTCGCGCGGCGGCCAGGTCGGCGAGTTCAAGCGGATGGTGCGCGCGCTGCACGCCGCCGGGATCGAGGTGATCCTCGACGTGGTGTTCAACCACACCGCCGAGGGCGCCGAGCTCGGCCCGACGCTCTCGCTGCGCGGCATCGACAACGCCGCCTACTACCGGACGGCCCCGCACCGGCCGCGCGGCTACGCCGACTACACCGGCTGCGGCAACACCCTGGACACCCGCCGACCGCAGGTGGTCCGGCTGGTCACCGACTCGCTGCGGTACTGGGTCACCGAGATGGGCGTGGACGGCTTCCGCTTCGACCTGGCGGCGGCCCTCGTCCGCGGCACCGACGGGGTGGACATGGACCACCCGTTCCTCGCCGCCGTCTCCCAGGACCCGTTGCTCAGCCGGGTGAAGCTGATCGCCGAGCCGTGGGACGTCGGCCCGGGCGGGTACCAGGTCGGCGGTTTCCCGCCGCTGTGGGCCGAGTGGAACGACAAGTACCGGGACACCGTCCGGGACTTCTGGCGCGGCGCCCGCCCGGACGTGCGCGAGCTGGGCTACCGGCTGTCCGGCTCCTCCGACCTCTACCAGCGCGGCGGGCGCCGCCCGTACGCCTCCGTCAACTACGTGACCGCGCACGACGGCTTCACCCTGCGGGACCTGGTCAGCTACGACCGCAAGCACAACGAGGCCAACGGCGAGGCCAACCGGGACGGCACCGACGACAACCGCTCCTGGAACCACGGCGCCGAGGGCGAGACCACCGATCCCGAGGTCAACGCCCTGCGGCTGCGCCAGTTGCGCAACCTGATGGCCACCCTGCTGCTCTCCACCGGCGTCCCGATGATCACGGCGGGGGACGAGCTGGGCCGCACCCAGGGCGGCAACAACAACGCCTACTGCCAGGACAACCCGACGAGCTGGCTGGACTGGTCGCTGCTCGCCGAGGACGCCGATCCCGGCTGGCGGGAGCTGTGCGGGCTGACGGCCCGGCTGATCCGGCTCCGACGGGCCCACCCCGTCCTGCGGCAGCGGGCGTTCTTCTCCGGCCGGGCCACCGCCCCGGGCGGCCAGCCGGACCTCGCCTGGTTCACCCCGCTCGGCAAGGAGATGACCGAGGCCGACTGGTTCTCCCCGACGGCCTGCCTGGGCATGCTGCTGTCCGGCGCCGCGATGTCGGAGCGGGACGGCACCGGGTGCCCGGCCCGGGACGACAGCTTCCTGCTGCTGCTCAACGCCGGCCACGAACCGGTGGTGTTCACGCTGCCCGGGGAGCCCTGGGCCGCCCCGGAGGAGGCGTACGAGACGGTGGTCGACACGGCCGCCGCGGGCTCCGGCGAGCCGTTCCCGCGGGGCGCGGTGGTGCTGGGCGGGCGCTCGCTGCACCTGCTGCGCGCCCCCGCCCCGCACGCGTAGCGCCGGTCGTCGGCGTCCGGCGCCCCGTGCCCGCGGGCACGGGTGGCCGGTTCTCGCCGCACCGCCCTGACAGGGGTGAAAAACCGGATGAGAAATGACGCCGCCTCGTCCTACCCTCACGACGATGGCCGAGAACAGACAAGACGACGACACCACGACCGGGCGCCGCCGCTCCACGGTCCGTTCCCTGCTGCGCCTGTGGCCCTACGCGCGGGCCGTGCGGCGCCGGTTGGCCGTCTCGGTGGGCTCCGCCGTGCTGGCCATGCTGAGCGTCCTCGCCGTCCCGCTGGTCCTCGGCCGGATCGTCGACGGACCGCTCGCCCACCACGACCTCGCCGGGCTCTGGCCCCTGGTCGGCCTGCTGCTGCTCCTCGGCCTGGTCGAGGCCGCACTGTTCTACACCCGCCGGGTGGTCCTGGCCCGCCCGCTGGCCGGGTTGGAGACGGCCATGCGCGGCGACCTCTTCGCCAAGCTCCAGCGGCTGCCGATCTCCTTCCACGACCGGTGGGGATCCGGCCAGCTGCTCTCCCGGGCCACCGCCGACATGTACACCATGCGGCTGTTCCTGGCCTTCCCGCTGGTCTTCCTGATCGTCAACTCGGTGATGTTCCTGGCCGGCACGGCGGTGATGTTCACCCAGGACTGGCGCCTGGCCCTGATCACCCTGCTGCCCGCCGTCCCGCTGTTCCTGCTGACCCGGCGCTTCGAGCACGGCTACTCCGGCGCCTCCCGGCTCGCCCAGGACCAGAACGGCGACCTCGCCACCGTCGTCGAGGAGTCCGTCCTCGGCATCCGCATCCTCAAGGCCTTCGGCCGGCACCGCTCGATGGCCGAGCGCTTCCGCGCGCAGTCCCACGAGCTGCGCCGCACCGAGCTGCGCAAGGCGGGGCTGCTGGCCAACCTGTGGGCGGTCATCGTCGGCCTGCCGGAGCTCGCCCTCGGCTGCGCCCTCGCCGCCGGCGCCTACCTGGTCGCCCACGACGAGCTGAGCGCCGGCACCCTGGTCGCCTTCCTCTCCACCGCGCTCGCGCTGCGCTGGCCGGTCGAGTCGCTCGGCTGGTTGCTCGCCTATGCCAACGAAGCCGCCACCGCCACCGACCGCTTCTTCGAGGTGCTGGACGAGCCCGAGGACGCCGACCGCCACACCGCCGACGGCCCCGGCCCGACCTCCGGACAGGGCTCCGGCCCCACCGCCGACGGCATCCGGTTCAGCGGCGTCCGCTTCCGCTACCCCGACGCCCCGGACGACACCCCCGACCTGCTGGCCGGCATCGACCTGCACGTCCGCAGCGGCGAGACGATGGCCCTGGTCGGCGCCACCGGCAGCGGCAAAACCACGCTCACCGCACTGCTCCCCCGCCTCTACGAGGCCACCGGCGGCACCATCACCCTGGACGGCCGGGACATCCGCGAGCTGTCCCGGGAGCGGCTGCGCGAGCTGGTCGCCGTCGCCTTCGAGGAGCCCACCCTGTTCTCCGCCACCGTCCGGGAGAACGTCCTGATGGGCGCCCCCGGCGCCGGCGAGGAACGGCTGCGCTCCGCCCTGTCCACCGCCCAGGCCGGCTTCGTCGACAAGCTCCCGGCCGGGGTGGACACCGAGGTCGGCGAGCAGGGCCTGAGCCTGTCCGGCGGGCAGCGCCAGCGGCTGGCGCTGGCCCGCGCCGTGGTCGGCGACCCGGCCTTCCTGGTGCTGGACGACCCGCTCTCCGCGCTCGACGTGCACACCGAGGCGCTGGTCGAGCGGGCGCTGCGCGAGGTCCTCGGCTCCACCACCGCCCTGGTGGTCGCCCACCGCCCGAGCACCGTGCTGCTCGCCGACCGGGTCGCGGTGCTCGCCGACGGCCGGATCGAGGCCGTCGGCACCCACCAGGACCTGCTGCGCGACTGCGCGCACTACCGCGAACTGATGTCGGGCGAGGCCGCCCTCCTGCCGGACGGCCCCCTCGTGCTGGAGAAGGGGCCTGCCCGATGACCACCACCGTCGAGCCCGCGCCGGTCGCGGAGGAGGAACTGCCGCCTCCCCCGGCCGACGAGGAGGACATCCCCGTCCCGCCCGGCGCGCCGGGGGCACTGCTGCGCTCGCTGCTGGGCCCGCACCGGGCCCGGATCGCCGTCGCGATGGTGGTGATCCTGGTCCAGCAGGCCGCCCTGCAGTCCGGCCCGCTGCTGGTCGCCGTCGCGATGGACCGCGGCATCCCGGCGCTGCGCGGCCACGACGCCGGGCCGCTGGTCGCGGTGGTCTGCGCCTACCTGGGCTGCGCGCTGCTCAGCCCGCTGCTGCAGTGGGCGTTCATCAAGATCAGCGCCCGGGTCAACCAGGACATCCTGCTGGAGCTGCGCGGCCGGATCTTCCGGCACGCCCAGCGGCTCAGCCTGGACTTCCACGAGCGCTACACCTCGGGCCGGATCATCTCGCGCGCCACCAGCGACGTGGACGCGCTGCGGGAGCTGCTCTCGGAGGGCCTGCAGGAGCTGCTGACCGTCTTCCTGTCGCTCTGCTACATCTCGGTGCTGCTGCTGGTGCTGGACTGGCGCCTCGGTCTGGTGTCCCTGGTGTCGATCCTGCCGCTGGCCCTGATCGCCCGGTCCTTCCGCCGCCGCTCCCGCCGGGTCTACCGCCGCTCGCGCACCTCGGCGGCCTCGCTGATCGTCCGCTTCACCGAGACCATGAACGGCATCCGCCCGGTGCAGGCCTTCCGCCGCGAGCGGGCGAACGACGCGGCCTTCGCCGTGGTCAACGAGCGCTCCGCCACCGCGACCGCGGACGGCCTGCTGGAGATCGCCCGGTACGTCGGCCTCTCCCGCGCCACCGCCAACGTGTGGACCGCCGGCATGGTGCTGCTCGGCGCCTACCTGGTCACCGACGGCACGCTGGAGCTGGGCGTGCTCACCGCCTTCGTGCTCTACCTGCGCCGGCTCTACGACCCGATCGACCAGCTGGCGATGTTCCTGAACAGCTACCAGTCGGCCGCCGCCGCGCTGGAGAAGATCGCCGGTCTGCTCGCCCACGAGCCGACGGTGGCCGAGCCCGCCGAGCCCGCCGACCTGCCGCCGGCCGCCGGCAAGGGCCGCGAGGTCCGCTTCGAGCGGGCCCGCTTCGCCTACCGCACCGGCAAGGAGGTGCTGCCGCCCTTCGACCTGCTGATCCCGGCCGGACAGACGGTGGCGGTGGTCGGCGCGACGGGCGCCGGCAAGTCGACGGTCGCCAAGCTGCTGGCCCGCTTCTACGACCCGACGGACGGCCGGATCCGGCTGGACGGCGTCGACCTGCGCGACCTCGCCACCCCCGAGCTGCGGCGCGGGGTGGTGATGGTGACCCAGGAGTCCTTCCTGTTCTCCGGCACCGTCGCCGAGAACATCGCGATCGGCCGCCCCGGCGCGACCCGCGAGGAGGTCGAGCAGGCCGCCCGGGACATCGGCGCGCACGAGTTCGTCGCCGCGCTCCCGGACGGCTTCGACACCGACGTGCGCAAGCGCGGCGGCCGGATCTCCGCCGGCCAGCGCCAGCTCGTCGCCTTCGCCCGCGCCCTGCTCGCCGATCCCACCGTGCTGATCCTCGACGAGGCGACCAGCTCGCTGGACGTCCCCGGCGAGCAGGCCGTCCAGCGGGCCATGCGCACGGTGCTGGCCGGGCGGACGGCCGTGATCATCGCGCACCGGCTCTCCACGGTGGAGATCGCCGACCGCGTCCTGGTGATGGACCAGGGCCGGATCGTCGAGGACGGCTCCCCGCAGGAGCTGGTCGACGGATCCGGCCGCTTCGCCGCCCTCCACCGGGCCTGGCGGGACAGCCTCGTCTGAGGTGTGCCCGGTGCCGCCGGACGCACCGGGGGCGTGCCCCGTGCGCGTCCGCGGCGCCGGGGCACGCCCTCGGGCGGCTCGCTAGCGCAGCACGCCCGCGTCCATGCCCACCGACTCGGCGGGCAGCGCGACCAGTCCCGGCTCGGCCGGGGAGGCGAGCCGGGGGTGGGTCGGCAGCACCCGGACGGTGTAGCCGAACGGGCCGGTCCGGCAGAGCTCCAGCGAGCCCTCGTAGCGGGTCCGCCCGTCCAGGTCGGGCCCGCCGACCGGCTTGAGGGCGAGCACGCAGGCGTCCGAGATGCCGTCCGACTCGTCGACCCGCCCGGAGACCGCCTGCACCTCGACGTCGCCCGGCGCGAGCGCCCCGAGCGCGACCTGCACCCGCAGCGCCAGCGAGCTGCCGAGCTCCTGCGCCTCGTCCGGGCAGTCCGCCTCGACGTGCTCGACCCGCACGGCCGGCCAGGCCTCGCGGACCCTGGCCTTCCAGGCGGCCAGTTCCTGGGCGCCGCGGTGGGCCGAGCCCGCCAGCTCCCGCTGGGCCAGCGCCGCCGGGGTGTACAGCCGGTCGACGTACTCGCGGACCATCCGCCCGGCCAGCACCTTGGGCCCGAGGGTCACCAGGGTGTGCCGGACCATCGCGATCCAGCGGTGCGGCAGCCCGTCCGCGCCGCGGTCGTAGAAGCGGCCGGCGACCTGCTCCTCGATCAGGTCGTACAGCGCGGCGGCCTCGATGTCGTCGCGCCGCTCGGCCTCGCCGCTGTCCGGGTCGAGCACGCCGCCGGTCTCGTCGGCGGTCGGGATCGCCCAGCCGTTCTGGCCGTCGTACCACTCGTCCCACCAGCCGTCCAGGACGGACAGGTTGAGGCAGCCGTTCAGCGCGGCCTTCATCCCGGAGGTGCCGCAGGCCTCCAGCGGGCGCAGCGGGTTGTTCAGCCAGACGTCGCAGCCCGGGTAGAGGAGCCTCGCCATCGCCATGTCGTAGTCCGGCAGGAAGACGATCCGGTGCCGGACGGCCGGGTCGTCGGCGAAGGCCACCATCTGCTGGATGAGCCGCTTGCCGCCGTCGTCGGCCGGGTGGGCCTTGCCGGCGACCACGATCTGCACCGGCCGGGTGGGGTGCAGCAGCAGCGCCCGCAGCCGGTCCGGGTCGCGCAGCATCAGGGTGAGCCGCTTGTAGGAGGGCACCCGGCGGGCGAAGCCGATGGTGAGCACGTCGGGGTCGAGCACCGAGGAGACCCAGCCGAGCTCGGCCTCGCCGGCGCCGCGCTGGCGCCAGGAGGCGCGCAGCCGGCGGCGGGCCTCCTCGACGAGCTGGGCCCGCAGGCTGCGGCGCAGGTCCCAGATCTCGGTGTTGCCGATCCGCTCCAGGCCCGTCCAGCGCTTGGCGTCACCGGTGGTCATGGCGTCCTCGGCGCGCTCGGCGCCGATCTCGGCCGCGCCGAGCCGGACGACCGCCGGGTCGATCCAGGTGGCGGCGTGGACGCCGTTGGTGACCGAGGTGATCGGCACCTCGGCGGCGTCGAAGCCGGGCCAGAGGCCGTTGAACATGGAGCGGCTGACCTCGCCGTGCAGGGTGGAGACCCCGTTGGCGCGCTGGGCGAGCCGCAGGCCCATGGCGGCCATGTTGAAGAGCTTCGGGTCCCCGCCGCGCCAGGTCTCGGCGCCGAGCGCGAGCACCGGGTCGACCGGGACGCCGGGGAGCGCGGCGTCGCCGCTGAAGTGCCGGGCGACGAGCTCGCGGTCGAAGCGGTCGATGCCCGCCGGGACGGGCGTGTGGGTGGTGAAGAGGGTGCCGGCCCGGACGGACTCCAGGGCGGCGGCGAAGTCGAGGCCGGCGCCCTCGGGGGCGGCCGGGCCGGCGGCGACCAGCTCGCGGATCCGCTCGACGCCGAGGAAGCCGGCGTGGCCCTCGTTGGTGTGGAAGACCTCGGGGGCGGGGTGCCCGGTGAGCCGGCAGTAGGTGCGGACGGCGCGGACGCCGCCGATGCCGAGGAGCATCTCCTGGAGCAGCCGGTGCTCGCTGCCGCCGCCGTAGAGGCGGTCGGTGACGTCGCGTTCGGCGGGCGAGTTGGCCTCGATGTCGGAGTCGAGGAGCAGCAGCGGGACGCGCCCGACCTGGGCCTTCCAGACGTGCGCGGCCAGGGTGCGGCCGCCGGGCAGGGCGAGGTCGACCCGGGCGGGCGTGCCGTCGGCCTCCCGGAGCAGGCTGACCGCGAGTTCGTCCGGGTCGAGCAGCGGGTAGCGCTCCTGCTGCCAGCCGTCCCGGTTGAGGGACTGCCGGAAGTAGCCGTGCCGGTAGAACAGTCCGACGCCGATGATCGGGACGCCGAGGTCGCTGGCGGCCTTGAGGTGGTCCCCGGCCAGGATGCCGAGCCCGCCGGAGTACTGGGGCAGCGCGGCGGCGATGCCGTACTCGGGCGAGAAGTAGGCGATCGCGGCGGGCGGCGGGGTGGGGCCGGCCTCCTGTTGGGCCTGGTACCAGCGCGGGCCGGTGAGGTACTCGCGCAGGTCCTCGGCGAGGTCGCCGAGTCTGCGCAGGAAGCGCCGGTCGGCGGCGAGCGCGGCGAGCCTGGCGGCCGGGACCTCCCCGAGCAGCCGCACCGGGTCCTCGCCGGTCGCGGCCCAGACCTCCGGGTCCACGGACCGGAAGAGGTCCCTGGTCTCGGGGTGCCAGGACCAGCGCAGGTTGAGGGCCAGCTCGTGCAGCGGCTGGAGTTGTTCGGGCAGGACGGTGCGGACGGTGAATCTGCGGATTGCCTTCACGGCGTGAAGCGTAGCCGTGACGGCCGTCGTGGCAGTGCGTCAAGTGGCCTATTGGGCATCCGTTCGGGCTATTGATGAGATCGCATTCGGCGCATTGGTCTGCACAGGGGGCGCGCGAGGCGCACATTCCGGGGGTCCGCGCTACCAATGCGTGAACACTGCGGAACAGGTCCATTTCCGATGGCGCATCCACTCAGGACAAAGCCCGAAACTACTGTCGTACCGCTGCAAAAGTCTTGTCGCCGGTGCGAGGATGACCCAGGGTCGTAGCTGCTGCGGGGAGTACGGCGACGGGTGGCGTCCCCCTCGAAGCAGCACGTCCGAATCCTTTTCGCGTTGATCGTTCCCCTTCCCTCTTAGCCCGTTCGGCGCTCACCGCGCACCGACGCGTGTCCTCGTGCTCGGGCTGCTCGTTCACGGGTGGACCGGGTCGCCCAGGGGCGTGCCCCTGGAGGCGTGCGCCGGGACGCGCGCGGGCTCCGGGGCCTCCCGCCGCGGGCTCGGCGGGCGCCGGGCGGTTGCCGGGGACGGCGGCGCGGGCAGGCTTCCGGTCGCACGTCCTCCCCACCCAGCAGTCCTCCGGTACTCCCCTGGCCCAGCCCGGCCCGCGGGAGTTGCCGCCGATCTCGGGCAGGAGTTTGGCATGCACGGCGACACGCGGGACCAGTCCACACCGGTGGCCGAAACCATCGACGCAGCGGTCGCGGAATCCGCCGGACGGACGGATTCTGACACTCGGACAGACCCGGCGATGCCGGCGCCCCGGGCCGGGGCGGTCCGGACCGAGCCGGCCGACGCGGCCCGACAACCCGGGGCCGAGGACGGCCGGACGGCGGCTCCGCGCAGGCGCACCACCACGACGCGCCGCACCGCCGCCACCGCGAGGAGCGCGGCGGAGCCCGCCGCCACGGCGGCCGTCACCCCGAAGGCCGCCACCCCGAAGGCCGAGGCTGTGCCGCGCAAGGCCGAGGCCGCGCCGCGCAAGGCACCCGCCCGCAAGTCAGCCGCCCGCAAGACGACAGAGAGCGACACCGTGATCGGCCGCATCCCCGTCCTGGACGTCAGCCCCCTCGTCGACTCCGGCCGCCGCCCGGCCAAGGCCGTCGTCGGCGAGACCTTCCTGGTCACCGCCACCGTGTTCCGCGAGGGCCACGACGCCGTCAACGCCAACGTGGTGCTGCGCGACCCGCGCGGCCGCAGCGGCCCCTGGACACCGATGCGCGAGCTCGCCGAGGGCACCGACCGCTGGGGCGCCCACGTCACGCCGACCGCGCCCGGCCGCTGGTCGTACCTGGTCGAGGCGTGGAGCGACCCGATCGCGACCTGGCGGAAGACCGCGGCGGTGAAGCTGCCCGCCGGCATCGACACCGCGCTGGTCCTGGAGGACGGCGCCCGGCTGATGGAGCAGGCCGCGGCCGGGGTGCCGAAGAAGGAGGGCCGCGCGCACGTGCTGGCCGCCGCCGACGCGCTGCGCGACCCCGGCCTGCCGCCGCTGTCCCGGCTGGCCGCCGCGCTCGCCCCCGAGGTGCTGGACCTGCTGGCCCGCCACCCGCTGCGCGAGCTGCTCAGCGCCTCCCGCCCGCTGCCGCTCCAGGTGGACCGCGAACGCGCCCTGTTCGGCTCCTGGTACGAGTTCTTCCCCCGCTCGGAGGGGGCGGTGGTGGACCCGAACGGGGTCGAGCCGCCGCGCTCGGGCACCCTGCGCACCGCCGCGGAGCGGCTGCCGGCCGTCGCCGCGATGGACTTCGACGTGGTCTACCTGCCCCCGGTCCACCCGATCGGACGAGCCTTCCGCAAGGGCCCCGACAACACCCTGACGGCCGGTCCGCACGACGTCGGCTCGCCCTGGGCGATCGGCTCCCCGGAGGGCGGCCACGACGCCGTCCACCCGGACCTCGGCACCATCGAGGACTTCGACCACTTCGTCGCCGAGGCCCGCGCGCTGCACCTGGAGGTGGCGCTGGACTTCGCCCTGCAGTGCTCCCCCGACCACCCGTGGGTGAACAAGCACCCGGAATGGTTCAGCCACCGCTCGGACGGCACCATCGCGTACGCCGAGAACCCGCCGAAGAAGTACCAGGACATCTATCCGATCAACTTCGACCAGGACATGGACGGAATCGTCAAGGAAACCGTCCGCCTCCTCCGGTTCTGGATGTCCCACGGCGTCCGGATCTTCCGCGTCGACAACCCGCACACCAAACCGGTCGTGTTCTGGGAGAAGGTGCTCGGCGACATCGCCCGCACCGACCCGGACGTCGTCTTCCTGGCCGAGGCCTTCACCCGCCCCGCGATGATGCACACCCTGGCGAAGATCGGATTCCACCAGTCGTACACGTACTTCACCTGGCGCACCACCAAACCGGAACTCACCGACTACCTCACCGAACTCACCGGTGACGCCGCCGCCTACATGCGGCCCAACTTCTTCGCCAACACCCCGGACATCCTGCACGGCTACCTGCAGCACGGCGGCCGGGCCGCCTTCGCCGTCCGCGCCGTGCTCGCCGCCACCCTCGCCCCCAGCTACGGCGTCTACGCCGGCTACGAGCTGTTCGAGAACGAGCCGGCCCACCCCGGGTCGGAGGAGTACCTGCACTCGGAGAAGTACGAGCTGCGCCCGCGCGACTGGACCCGCGGCGACTCCCTCGCCCCGCTGCTCACCGTGCTGAACCGGCTGCGCCGGCGCCACCCCGCCCTGCAGCAGCTGCGCGACCTGCGCTTCCACCCCACCGACAACGACCAGGTGCTCGCCTACTCCAAGACCGCGACCACCCCCGAGGGCATCACCGACCAGGTCATCACCGTGGTCAACCTCGACCCGCACCACGTGCAGGAGGCCACCGTCACGCTCGACGGCGATGGCCCGTTCGCGGTGCACGACGAGCTCACCGGCGCCGTCTACACCTGGGGCCGGCACAACTACGTCCGGCTCGATCCCTCAGCCGAGCCGGCTCACCTCCTCACGGTTCGGAGGAACCCAGCGTGACAGTGAACGAGCCCGTCCCCGACACCTTCCCGGAGACCTCGAAGAAGAACCTGGACCCGGAGTGGTTCAAGCGTGCGGTCTTCTACGAGGTGCTGGTGCGGTCCTTCCAGGACAGCAACGGCGACGGGGTCGGGGACCTCAAGGGGCTCACGGCCAAGCTCGACTACCTGCAGTGGCTCGGGGTCGACTGCCTCTGGCTCCCGCCGTTCTTCGCCTCGCCGCTGCGCGACGGCGGGTACGACGTGGCCGACTACAAGTCGGTGCTGCCGGAGTTCGGCGACATCGCCGACTTCATGGAGTTCGTCGACGCCGCGCACGCCCGCGGCATGCGCGTGATCATCGACTTCGTGATGAACCACACCAGCGACCAGCACCCGTGGTTCCAGGCCTCCCGGGCGGACCCGGACGGCCCGTACGGCGACTTCTACATGTGGGCCGACGACGACAAGCAGTACCCGGACGCCCGGATCATCTTCGTCGACACCGAGACCTCCAACTGGACCTACGACCCCGTCCGCAAGCAGTACTTCTGGCACCGCTTCTTCTCCCACCAACCGGACCTCAACTACGACAACCCCCGGGTCCAGGACGAGATGATCGCCGGGCTGCGGTTCTGGCTGGACCTCGGCATCGACGGCTTCCGGCTGGACGCGGTGCCGTACCTCTTCGCCCGCGAGGGCACCAACTGCGAGAACCTCCCGGAGACCCACGAGTTCCTCAAGCGGGTCCGCAAGGAGATCGACGCCGACTACCCCGACACCGTGCTGCTCGCCGAGGCCAACCAGTGGCCCGAGGACGTCGTCGACTACTTCGGCGACTTCACCGCGGGCGGCGACGAGTGCCACATGGCGTTCCACTTCCCGGTGATGCCGCGGATCTTCATGGCGGTGCGGCGGGAGTCGCGCTACCCGGTCTCGGAGATCCTCGCCAAGACCCCGCAGATCCCCAACGGCTGCCAGTGGGGCATCTTCCTGCGCAACCACGACGAGCTGACCCTGGAGATGGTCACCGACGAGGAGCGCGACTACATGTACGCGGAGTACGCCAAGGACCCGCGGATGCGCGCCAACGTGGGCATCCGCCGCCGGCTCGCCCCGCTGCTGGAGAACGACCGCAACCAGATCGAGCTGTTCACCGCCCTGCTGCTCTCCCTCCCCGGCTCGCCGGTGCTCTACTACGGGGACGAGATCGGCATGGGCGACAACATCTGGCTGGGCGACCGGGACGGCGTGCGCACGCCGATGCAGTGGACCCCGGACCGCAACGCGGGTTTCTCCTCCGCCGACCCGGGCAGGCTCAGTCTGCCGCCCATCATGGACCCGGTGTACGGCTACCAGGTGACCAACGTCGAAGCGCAGCAGAGCAGTTCGAGTTCGCTGCTGCACTGGACGCGTCGCATGATCGAGATCCGCAAGCTCAACCCGGCGTTCGGCCTCGGCACCTACACCGAACTGCCCTCCAGCAACCCCGCCGTGCTCGCCTTCGTGCGCGAGCACGAGGGGGACCTGGTCATGTGCGTGAACAACTTCTCGCGGTTCGCGCAACCGACCGAACTGGACCTGCGGCAGTACGGCGGACGGTACCCGGTCGAACTGATCGGCGGGGTGCGCTTCCCCTCGATCGGCGAGTGGCCCTACCTGCTCACCCTGGCCGGCCACGGCTTCTACTGGTTCCAGCTCCGGCAGCCCCCGCGCCTGAGCGGGACCAGGCGCTCGAAGTAACGATCCGCCGCACCCGGCCCGCACCGCACCACCAGACCCTCCGGGGGCGCGAGTTGAACCCCCGCGCCCCCGGAGTTCTCTGCACCACCGCGTACGGAGAACAGCCCAACGGCCACCCACACGAAGGCGTGACACCTGAGCCCCGCTCGCGTGCCGTCGCCGCCGCGCCGCCGAAATCCGGAAGACTGACGGACCCGGCCAGACCCGTCGGGCAGTCCGCCCGCTTCCGGGGAAAGGGAGTCATGTCCGAAACCTCCCGTTCTCAAGCCCACGTGCAGCACGACGCCCCGGCCGGCTCCGCCGCGCCGGCCGCCGCGCGGAGCACCGGGGCCCGGAGAACCGCCCTGGGGGTCAGCGAACTCGTCCAGGCGGCCCTGCCGCTGATCGCCGAGTGGCTCCCCACCCAGCGCTGGTACGCCGGGAAGGGACGGCCCATCACCGGCCTCACCCCCGTGGTCGGCACCCCGCTGCAGGTCGGCGACCCGGCCCTGCTGCACCTGCTGCTGCGGGTCGAACACGCCACCACGGCCGGCGCCCCGCACGGCGACATCTACCAACTACTGCTCGGCATCCGCTCCCACGGCTCCGCGGACATCGACCCCGGCGCCGTGCTCGGCCGGCTCAGCCAGGGCCCGTACGACGGCGCGGCGCTCTACGACGCGGTGCACGACCCGGAGCTCACCGGACGGCTGCTGGAGCACCTCGCCACCGGCGACCGCTTCGGCTCCCTCGCCTTCCGCCGCACCCCCGGCTCCGGGCTCCCCGCCAACCTCCCCGGCCGCGCCTCCACCGCCGAGCAGTCCAACAGCTCCGTCATCTACGGCACCTCCTACATCCTCAAGCTGTTCCGCCGCATCCACCCCGGCACCAACCCCGACCTCGAACTCTCCCTCGCCCTCTCCCGGGCCGGCTCCACCCGGATCCCCCGGGTCGCCGCCTGGTTCGAGAGCCGGATGGAACGCGCCGAACCCGCCACCCTCGGCCTGCTGCAGCGCTACCTGCCGGACGCCGAGGACGGCTGGGAGCTCGCCCTCGACCAGGTCGGCCGGCTCAAGGGCGACCCGTCCCCCGGCAACTTCGCCATCGAGGCCCACCGGCTCGGCCGTGCCACCGCCGAGGTCCACCGGGTACTGGCCCGCTCCATGCCGGTCGCCCGCCTCGACCGCACCCAGACCCGCATGCTCGCCACCACCATGGCCGACCGGCTGGACAGCGCCGTCGCCGCCGTCCCCGGCCTGCTGCGCTACCGGGCCGCGCTGCGCAGCGCCTTCCAACAGCTCGCCGACGCCCACCCCGACGGCCTGCCCGTCCAGCGCATCCACGGCGACCTGCACCTGGGCCAGGCCATGCGCACCCCGCACGGCTGGGTGCTGCTGGACTTCGAGGGCGAACCCGCCAAGTCCGTCAACGAACGCCGCGAACCGCAGCCCGCGCTGCGCGACGTCGCCGCCATGCTCCGCTCCTTCGACTACGCCGCCGCCCACCTGCTGGCCGGCGGCCCCGTCGACCCGGAGCTCGCCCACCTGGCCGCCGCCTGGGCCCAGCGCAACCGCACCGCCTTCTGCGCCGGCTACACCGCCGGCGGCGGCGCCGACCCGGCCGCCTCCCCCGAGCTGATGCGGGCGCTCGAGATCGACAAGGCCGTGTACGAGGTGGTGTACGAGGCCCGGCACCGCCCGAGCTGGCTGCCGATCCCGCTCGCCGCGATCAACCGGCTCGCCCTCACCGTCTGACCCGCCCGACCCCGGTTCCGCCGCCCAGGAGCTCAGCCCACCCCCGCCGCAGGAGGACCCAGCCGTGACGCCGCTCGACCCGCCCGGCCGCACCACCCGCCCCGTACCGGCCACCTTCCTGGCCGGCCCGCCCCGTGCCGGGGCGCGCAGCGCCGCCGACGAAGACGGCGACGGCGAGCGACGCACCGACGGCGCAGACCCGGCCGGCGCGGATCCGGGCTGCGCGGATCCGGGCGGCCCGGAGCGCGCCGACGCGGTGGCGGCGGCCGCCGGGCCCGGCGGGCGCGCCGCGGTGCTGCGGCTGCCCGAGGCGCCCCTGCCCCCGTCCGAGGTGGACCGGCTGGTCGGCGGACAGCACCACGACCCGCACGCCCTGCTCGGTGCCCACCCGGTGCACGGCGGCACCGCGATCCGGGTGCTGCGCCCCTTCGCCGACCGGGTGGTCGTCGAGACCGACCAGGGCCCGGCCGAACTCACCCACCAGCAGGGCGGCCTGTTCACCGGCCTGGTGTCCGGCGGCAGCGTCCCGGACTACCGGCTGCTGGTCGGCTACCCCGGCGGCGAACCGCTGCTCCAGCACGACGGCTACCGCTGCCCGCCCACCCTCGGCGAGCTCGACCTGCACCTGATCTCCGAGGGCCGGCACGAGCAGCTCTGGCAGGCCCTCGGCTCGCACCTGCGCACCGTCGACGGCGTCGCCGGCACCGCCTTCGCGGTCTGGGCCCCGAACGCCGTCGGGGTCCGGCTGATCGGCGACTTCAACCACTGGAACGGCACCGGGCACCCGATGCGCTCGCTGGGCTCCTCCGGCGTCTGGGAACTCTTCGTCCCCGGCCTCGGCGAGGGTGCCGCCTACAAGTACGAGATCCACACCCGGCAGGGCTGGGTGCTCGACAAGGCCGACCCGCTGGCCCGCGCCGCCCAGTGCCCGCCCGGCACCGCCTCGGTGGTCACCGCCTCCCGCCACACCTGGCAGGACGGCGAGTGGATGGCCCGGCGGGCCCGCGCCGCGCACCACCGGGCGCCGATGTCCGTCTACGAGCTGCACCTGGCCTCCTGGCGGCCCGACCTCACCGGCTACCGCGAGATCGCCGAGGAGCTGCCGCGCTACCTCAAGGAGCTGAACTTCACCCACGTGGAGTTCATGCCGGTCATGGAACACCCCTTCGGCGGCTCCTGGGGCTACCAGGTGTCCGGCTACTACGCCCCCACCGCCCGGCTCGGCAGCCCCGACGACTTCCGGTACCTGGTCGACACCCTGCACCAGCACGGCATCGGCGTGATCGTCGACTGGGTGCCCGCCCACTTCCCCAAGGACGGCTTCGCGCTCGCCCGCTTCGACGGCGAGCCGCTCTACGAGCCCGCCGACCCGCTGCGCGCCGAACACCCCGACTGGGGCACCCTGGAGTTCGACTACGGCCGCACCGAGGTGCGCAACTTCCTCGTCGCCAACGCGGTCTACTGGTGCGAGGAGTTCCACATCGACGGCCTGCGGGTCGACGCCGTCGCCTCGATGCTCTACCTCGACTACTCCCGCGAGGGCGGCGCCTGGACGCCCAACCAGTACGGCGGCCGGGAGAACCTGGACGCGGCCGCGTTCCTGCAGGAGATGAACGCCACCGTCTACCGGCGCTGCCCCGGGGTCGTCACCATCGCCGAGGAGTCCACCGCCTGGGACGGCGTCACCCGCCCCACCGACGGCGGCGGCCTCGGCTTCGGCCTCAAGTGGAACATGGGCTGGATGCACGACTCGCTGGTCTACATGTCCAAGGAGCCGGTGCACCGCAAGTACCACCACAACGAGATCACCTTCTCGATGGTGTACGCCTACTCGGAGAACTACGTCCTGCCGATCTCCCACGACGAGGTGGTGCACGGCAAGCAGTCCCTCGTCTCCAAGATGCCCGGCGACTGGTGGCAGCAGCGCGCCAACCACCGCGCCTACCTGGGCTTCATGTGGTCCCACCCGGGCAAGCAGCTCCTCTTCATGGGCCAGGAGTTCGCCCAGGGCGCGGAGTGGGACCACGAGCAGGGCCCGCAGTGGTGGGTGCTCGACGAGCAGTGGCCGGCCCACCGGGAACACCTGGGCGTGCGCCGCCTGGTCCGCGACCTCAACCGGCACTACCTCGACACCCCCGCCCTCTGGGAGCGCGACACCACCCCGGACGGCTTCCGCTGGCTCGACGGCGGCGCCGCCGAGGACAACCTGCTGTCCTTCGTCCGCTACGCCGCCGACGGCTCCCCGCTCGTCGCGGTCTGCAACTTCTCCCCCGTCGTCCGGCACGGCCACCGGGTCGGCCTGCCCGCCCTGGACGGCCGCGACCAGCTCTGGGAGGAGCTGCTCAACACCGACGACGAGGCCTACGGCGGCAGCGGCATCGGCAACTCCCACCCGGTCAAGGCCGAACCCGTCGCCCGCGACGGCCAGCCCCGCTCCGCCGAACTCGTCCTCCCCCCGCTCGCCACCCTCTGGCTCCGCCCGGCGTGAGGACCTAGGCTCCCCGCCTGGGACTGATCGTCAGCAGGCGGGGGGCTTGCGCATGTGGTCGTGGACGTTGTTCTGGACCTACCTCGTGGTGCCGCCCGTCTGCTGGGCGGCGGTGGTGCGGACCCGGGCCGTCGGGGCGGTGGTCTTCGCCGTCCTGGCCGGCCTGGCCGCCGCCGTCGCCGGGCTGAGGTACGAGTGGTTCTTCATCCGGCCCAAGGCCGAGCTGGAGGCCGGGTACCCGTTCCTGGCGGGCCTGGTGATCCTGCTGGGGGTGCTGGGCGAGAGGCGGCTGCGCGGCCCGCGGCCACGGACGAGGTCCGTCGACCCCGCCGGCGGGGTCGTCGCCGCGACCTGCGCCCACGCCCTGGTCGGGATCGCCATCGTCTTCCTCTACCGGCTCGTCGGCTACGACGCCTTCTTCCCCAGCCTTGCCGAGGTGCCGCTACCGCCCGGGCTGACCATCGAGCACGCCACCGGCACCGAGGGCGGCTGCGGCTCGAACTCCTGCTCCCGGACCCTCACCATCGGCAGCGCCACCGACCTGCCCGCCGACCAGGTGGAGGCCCGTCTGCGTTCCGCGCTCGCTGCCGACGGCTGGACCCCCGGCCGCGGCGGCGCCCTCGTGCATCCGCACGGCTGGCTGGTGGACGGGCGGGTGTCGGAGGTCTTCGTCAGCGGGAGGACGGTGGAGCTGTCCGGCCCGGAGCCCGGCCTCGTCCGGCCCTGACCTCCGACACCTCCTCGCATGACCTTCGTCCCTTGCTCCCCGGGGGTGGTTCTGCTCGCGGGCGGGTGTTCGTGGTGCGAAGGTATGGTCGACACGACCACCAGCTGAGACGACGGGACGGAGAATCCGGCGTGGCGCGCAGCGTGTACGTGACCGGGATCGACCGGGGGGACGGCCGCCAGGCCGTCGAACTCGGGGTCATGGAACTGCTCACCCGCCAGGTGGACCGGGTCGGGGTGTTCCGGCCGCTGGTGCACGCGCACGCGCCCGGGGCGGTGGGCTCGGACCACGTGGTGGAGCTGCTGCGCGGGCGCTACCGGATCGACCTGCCGGCGGCCGAGCTGTACGGGCTGACGTACGAGGAGGCGGCCGCCCTGCAGGCCGCGCAGGGGCAGGACGAGCTGGTGTCCACGCTGGTGGACCGGTTCCGCGCGCTGGAGCGGCGCTGCCAGGCGGTGCTGGTGCTCGGCACCGACTTCGCCGACACCAACATCCCGGACGAGCTGGCCTTCAACGCCCGGCTGGCGAACGAGTTCGGCGCGGCCGTGCTGCCGGTGGTCGGCGGGCACGCCGAGGACCCGGAGGCCGTGGTCGCCGAGGTCCGCAACGCCCACCGGGCGTACACCGACCTGGGCTGCGAGACGCTGGCGATGGTCGCCAACCGGGTCGCCCCGGGCGCCAAGCAGCGGATCCAGCGCAAGCTGACCGAGAAGCTGCCGATCCCCGCCTACGTCATCCCGGAGGAGCCCGCGCTGGCGGCGCCGACCGTCGCCCAGCTGGTCGAGGCGACCGGCGCCGAGGTGCTGCTCGGGGACGCGGCCGGCCTGGCCCGCGACGTCCGCGGCTTCGTCTTCGGCGGCGCCATGCTGCCGACCTTCCTGGACGCGCTGACCGAGGGCGCCCTGGTCGTCACCCCCGGGGACCGCGCCGACCTGGTGATCGGCTCGCTGGCCGCGCACGCCGCCGGGGCGCCGCCGATCGCCGGCGTGCTGCTGACGCTCGGCCAGCACCCCGGCCCGAACGTGATGGCGCTGGCCGCGCGGCTCGCCCCGGGCACCCCGGTGGCGGTCGTCCCGGAGGGCAGCTGGCCGACCGCCGCCACGCTGACCCACCTGGAGGGCAAGCTCACCGCGGCCAGTCCGCGGAAGGCCGAGATCGCCCTGGGCCTGTTCGAACTGCACGTCGACACCGTCGAGCTGACCAGCCGGATCGAGGTCGGCCGGTCCGAGCGGGTCACCCCGATGATGTTCGAGCACGAGCTGCTGGAGCGGGCCCGGGCCGGCCGGCGGCACGTCGTCCTGCCGGAGGGCACCGAGGAGCGGGTGCTGCGCGCGGCGGAGATCCTGCTGCGGCGCAACATCTGCGACCTCACCCTGCTCGGCGAGGTCGACGCGGTGCGCCGCAAGGCCGCGGGGCTCGGGATCAACCTCCCGCAGGAGCAGCCGGACGCCGACCGGGCGCAGGTCCGGGTCGTCGACCCGACCACCAGCCCGCTGCGCCGCCAGTTCGCCGAGCTGTACGCCCGGCTGCGCGCGCACAAGGGGATGACCGTCGAGCTGGCGCTGGACGTCGTGACGGACGTCTCCTACTTCGGCACCCTGATGGTGCAGGAGGGCATCGCGGACGGGATGGTCTCCGGCGCAGTGCACTCCACCGCGGCCACCATCCGGCCCGCGTTCGAGGTGATCAAGACCTCGCCGGGCGCGGCGATCGTGTCGAGCGTCTTCTTCATGTGCTTGGCGGACCGGGTGCTGGTGTACGGCGACTGCGCCGTCAACCCGGATCCGGACGCCCAGCAGCTGGCGGACATCGCGATCCAGTCCGCCGCCACGGCCGCGCAGTTCGGGGTGGAGCCGCGGGTCGCGATGCTCTCGTACTCGACCGGCACGTCCGGCTCCGGCGCCGACGTCGACAAGGTCCGCAAGGCCACCGAGCTCGTCCGCGAGCTTCGGCCGGACATCCTGGTCGAGGGCCCGATCCAGTACGACGCGGCGGTGGACGAGCACGTCGCGGCGACCAAGCTGCCCGGCTCGCCGGTGGCCGGCCGGGCCACCGTGCTGATCTTCCCGGACCTCAACACCGGCAACAACACCTACAAGGCGGTCCAGCGCTCGGCGGGCGCGGTGGCGGTCGGGCCGGTGCTGCAGGGCCTGCGCAAACCCGTCAACGACCTCTCCCGCGGCGCGCTGGTCGAGGACATCGTCAACACCGTCGCGATCACCGCCATCCAGTCCCAGGACCGCAAGGAGCCGCAGGCATGACCGAAGGTACCCGCGTCCTCGTGCTGAACGCCGGCTCCTCGTCGGTGAAGTACCAGCTGATCGACATGCTGGACGGCGCCCGGCTCGCCTCCGGGCTGGTCGAGCGGATCGGTGAGCCGAGCGGCCGGCTGGTGCACACCCCGCGCTCGGGCGGGCCGCGCGAGGCCGTGCAGGTCTTCCCGGACCACTCGGCCGCGCTGAAGGCCGTCGCCGAGGAGCTCGCCGCCGACGGGGTCGGGCTGGACTCCCCGGAGCTGGCCGCGATCGGCCACCGGGTGGTGCACGGCGGCAAGCGGTTCACCGAGCCGACCGTGATCACCGACGAGGTGCTCCGGGAGGTCCGCCGGCTGATCCCGGTCGCCCCGCTGCACAACCCGGCCAACATCACCGGCATCGAGGTGGCGCGGGCGCTGCGCCCGGACCTCCCCCAGGTGGCCGTCTTCGACACCGCCTTCCACGCCTCGATGCCCGAGTACGCGGCCCGGTACGCGATCGACCGGGGCGTCGCGGACGAGCACCGGGTGCGCCGGTACGGCTTCCACGGCACCTCGCACCAGTACGTCTCGCGGGCCACCGCCCGGCTGCTCGGCAAGGACCCGGCCGAGGTGAACGTGATCGTGCTGCACCTGGGCAACGGCGCCTCCGCCTCGGCGGTCGCCGGCGGCCGGTGCGTGGACACCTCGATGGGCCTCACCCCGCTGGAGGGCCTGGTGATGGGCACCCGTTCGGGTGACATCGACGCGGGCGTGGTGTTCCACCTGCACCGGGTCGGCGGACTGTCCGTCGACGAGATCGACGACCTGCTCAACCGCCGCAGCGGCCTGCGCGGCCTGTGCGGCGACAACGACATGCGCGAGATCATGCGCCGGGCCGAGGCCGGGGACGCGGACGCCCGGCTGGCCTTCGACGCTTACGTGCACCGGCTGCGCAAGTACGTCGGCGGCTACTACGCGGTGCTCGGCCGGGTGGACGCGATCGCGTTCACCGCGGGTGTCGGGGAGAATGCGGCGCCGGTGCGCGCGGCGGCCACCGCAGGGCTGGACGAGCTGGGCATCGCGGTCGACCCCGAGCTGAACTCGGTGCGCTCCGCGGAGCCCAGGATCATCTCGCCGGCGTACTCCCGGGTGGCGGTCGCCGTGGTGCCCACCGACGAGGAACTGGAGATCGCCCGCCAGGCCTTCGCCCTGGTGCACCAACGGTCCGAGGGGTGAGACGGTCCGGGGACTGACACACCGTCGTCTCGCTCCGCGGAATCCTTCGTCGGCGATTCCTCACGATTCGTGCCGAATGCACCTATAACACGAACGGATAGACTGACCCATATGCGCCGAGCGAAAATTGTCTGCACCCTGGGTCCGGCGACGGACTCCTACGAACAGCTGAAGGCCATCGTCGAGGCGGGCATGAACGTCGCCCGACTGAACATGAGCCACGGCAACCACGCGGACCACGAGGAGCGGTTCCGCAAGGTCCGCCAGGTCTCGGAGGACACCGGCAAGGCCATCGGCGTCCTGGCCGACCTCCAGGGTCCCAAGATCCGTCTGGCGACCTTCGCCAACGGCCCGGTGACCGTCGACAACGGCGACGAGTTCACCATCACCACCGAGGACGTCCCCGGTGACCAGCACATCTGCGGCACCACCTACAAGGGCCTGCCCGGCGACGTGAAGCCCGGCGACCCGATCCTGATCAACGACGGCGTCATCGCCCTGGAGGTCGTCAGCGTCGACGGCCCGCGGGTGAGGACCGTGGTGGTCGAGGGCGGCGTGCTCTCGAACAACAAGGGCATCAACCTGCCCGGCGCGGCCGTGAACGTGCCCGCCCTGTCCGAGAAGGACAAGGACGACCTGCGCTTCGCGCTCCGCCTGGGCGTCGACATGGTCGCCCTGTCCTTCGTCCGCAACGCGGCCGACATCAAGGACGTCCACGAGGTCATGGACGAGGTCGGCATCCGGGTGCCGGTCATCGCCAAGATCGAGAAGCCGCAGGCCGTCGAGGCCATGGAGGAGATCGTCCTCGCCTTCGACGCCATCATGGTCGCCCGCGGCGACCTGGCGGTCGAGTACCCGCTGGAGCGGGTGCCGCTGGTCCAGAAGCAGCTGATCACCCTGGCCCGCCGCAACGCCAAGCCGGTCATCGTCGCCACCCAGATGATGGAGTCGATGATCCACGCCTCGCGCCCGACCCGCGCCGAGGTCTCGGACGTCGCCAACGCCATCCTGGACGGCACCGACGCGGTGATGCTCTCCGCCGAGTCCAGCGTGGGCAAGTACCCGGTCGAGACCGTCCGCACCATGAGCCGGATCTGCGAGAAGGCCGAGGAGGAGCTCGTCTCCCAGGGCCTGCAGCCGCTCAACCCGGGCCGCAAGCCGCGCACCCAGGGCGGCTCCATCGCCCGCGCCGCGTGCGAGCTCGGCGACTTCCTGAACGGCCAGGCACTGGTGGCGTTCACCAAGTCCGGTGACACCGCCCGCCGCCTGTCCCGCTACCGCTCGCCGATCCCGGTGATCGCGTTCACCCCGGACGCCGCCACCCGCAGCCAGCTCTCGCTGAGCTGGGGCGTCGAGGCGCACGTCACCGAGCAGGTCGAGACCACCGACGAGATGGTCGCCCAGGTCGACCGCGAGCTGCTGAAGATGGGCCGGCTCGCCGAGGGCGCGACGGTCATCGTCACCGCCGGCTCCCCGCCCGGCATCCCCGGCAACACCAACATGGTCCAGGTGCACCACCTGGGCACCCGGAGCGAGTGAGCACCCGGTAGCGGAAAACGCCCGTGGGGCGGCCCTCCCGTGCGGGAGGGCCGCCCCACGGGCGTGTCCGGGCCCTACTTGTCGCTGTACGGCGCGTTGTCGTTGAACAGGTGCATCCCGGGGATGGTCAGCGTGCCGCCGAACTGGCCGGCCTGCTTGGCGGTGACCCCGGTGAGCTCCAGGTCCAGCGGGATCGGGATCGAGCCGATCAGGTCGTACAGCCAGCGCGGCAGGGTGTCCGGGGTGAGGGTGATCTCGCCCAGGTCGATCGGGAGCGGCAGGCCGAGCACCTTGGCGAGGTGGCCGGACAGCCGCTCCACGTACATGGTGACCGGGCCGTTGCGCATGGTCGAGGTCGAGCCCGGGGCGCCCTGGACGTGGAAGGTGACGCCGTTGCCCTCCAGGGTCGACATGTCGAGGTTGTCGATGTCGACGCTCGACACCACGAACTTCAGGACCCGCTTGCTGCCGGTCGGCGTCTTCACGTCGTAGACGCCGTGGAAGGCCGCGCCGTGCAGCGCCAGCCGGCTGGTCAGCAGCGTCCAGTTCTGCTCCGGGACGACCTGCCCGCCGGCCGGTGCACCGGCCGTCAGACCCCGGGTGTCCACCGCGCAGTTGGGGTTGGCGGACGGCGAGCCGGACGGCGTCGCGGAGGCCCCGGCGGACGGCGCGGCCGTGCCGGAGGCGCCCGCGGAGGGCGCCGCCTTCGGGCTCGCCTTCCCGGTGGCCCTGCCGGTGGCCCCGGCGCCCGCGGACGGCGCGGCGGCGGCCGAGGGCCGGCCGCCCGGGCCGCCGGAGGGCGAGGCGACGGGCGGCTGCGCGGCGGGCGCCGGGTCCGTCGCCGCACCGGAGGCCGGGGTCTGCGGCGGGGTGGGCTGGGCCGGCGTCCCGATCCGCGGGGCGGCCGGGGCGGGGGCCTGGGTGGTGGCCGGCGCCGGGGCGGTCGGCTGGGCGCTCGGCGTCGCGCTCGGCGAACTGCCCGGGTTCAGCAGGTGGTTGATGCCACCCACGATGTCGTCGATCAGCCCGGCCTGACTGGCCGTGCCGGTGCCGGCACCGGTGCCCTGGTAGACCGCGCTCACCGCGCCAGGGCCGCCGCCGGTGGCGGCGGTGCGGGCGGCCGGCGGCGTCACCGGGGTGGTGGCGCTCGGCGTGGCGCTCGCGCTCGGTGTGCCGGCCGGCGCGGAGGGCTGCGGGGCGGGCGTGCCGCTCGGCGTCGTGGTCGGGAGCGCGCTCGGACCGGTCGAGGGCGGCGTCGACGGCGGTGCCGCGGGCGTCGTCGCGGGCGCGGAGGGCGCCGTGGACGGGCCGGGCGGCGGCTCGGGCAGCTCGCTCTTGGGGACGGGTGTCTCCACCGGCGCGACGTCCGGCACGGCGGCGGGCGCGGTGCCGCAGGGCTTGCCCGCCGACGACTCGGCGACCGCCGGATTGGGGGTGTACGCGGCGGCCATCAGCAGCGCCGTCGGCACCGCGGCCATCGCCAGCGCCCGGCCTCTCAGCCGGACCCGGACCGGGGTGCGCGGCGCCGCGTGCCGGCCGGAGCGCTGCGCGGGGACGGCCCGGCCGCCCGGCTGCTCCTCCGACGTGGTCACCGCGCCTCCTCGGAGTCCCCGGCGGCCTGGCGCGGGACGGTGGCCGTGGCGGGGCCGGCGGCCGGCCCGGGCGCCCCGCCCTGGACGGGCAGCTCGGCGGTGGGCGCCGCGGTGGCGCTCTCGGCCGCCGCCTCGGCCTCGGCCGTGCCGGCGGGGCCGGCGGTGGTGGTCCCCGCGGGCCCGGCGGTGGTCGCCGCCGCGTTCCCGGTCCCGGTCTCGGGCGCGTCCTCGGCCGCCTTCCCGGTGGCGCCGCTCCCGGTGGTGGTCACGGTCCCGGTCTCGAGCGCGGTCTCGGTGGCGACGCTCTCCGCGACGGCGTTCCCGGCGGCCTCGGCGCCCTTGCCCCGGCGCCGGCGCGAGCCCTTGGCCGACTCGGCCGTCGGCTCCGGAAGGGGCGCCCAGGAGACCAGCAGCCCGCCGCCGATCAGGCCCGGCAGCAGCGCCAGGCCGAAACCCGCCAGGTTGGAGACGGGGATGGAGACCAGGGTGAGCAGGATCGTCGCGATGCCCGCGAAGACCCGCACGGCGGGCTGGAACCAGCCGGTCAGGCCGAGGATGATCATCAGGACCCCGATGATCAGCGACCCGGCGCCCGCGGTGGTGGACATCGCGATGGTCACGCCGCCGAGCGACAGGTGGGCGTACGGGAAGTAGAGGATCGGAGCGCCGGCGATCATGGCCAGCAGGCCGCCCCAGAAGGGCCTGGTGCGGCGGAATTCTCGGAAGTGCCGCCAGAGCCAGGCGATCGGGTTCTGGTGGCCGGTCCGGGGTTCGACCGTTGCGCTGGACATGGTGCAGCTCCTCGACGTCTCTACGAGGGGGAAAACAAATGGGGGTGAGGCCGGGAACGGCGGTCGCCCGCCGCCCCCGGCCCCGGGAGGACCCGTCGATCGGGTGCGCCGCCCGGCGCACCGTCAGTCAGGGCTCAGAAGCACTCGTTGCCCGCACCGTCACCGTGCTTGAGCGACAGGTTCAGGCCGCTGAGCACGAAGTTGCCGGCCGAGGTGGCGCGCGCGGTCTGCTGGACGTTGTCCAGGATGGCCGAGTCGGCGGCCTGGGCGAAGCCGGTGGCGCCGGTCGGCAGACCCTTGCCCCCGCCCGCCTTGGTGACGGCGCCGTGCGGGGCCCAGCCCTGGGTCGCCGAGCCCGAGAGGGTGGAGGCGTCCTGGCCGATGTTGATGTTCTTGAAGGTCGCGTCGGCCTTCAGCTGCTCCAGGTCGATGAGCAGGTTGTCGGCGTGCACCGGCTTGCTGCCCGCGCCACCGGCGTTCAGCTGGAGGGTGATCTTGCCGAGGCCGAAGGCCGACAGGTCGGTCACCACCGACTGGCACAGGTTGGTGATGTCGGCCGAGTCGAAGGCCGAGACGGCGACCGGGTGCGGCGTGCCGTTGGCCTCGATGTCGACGGTGCCGAACTGGGCGAAGTGGGTGCCCTCGAGGTGAGTGGTGCTCACCTTGAACTGCTGGCCGGAGATGCTGAACGAGGCGGCGAGCGCGCTGTTGGCGATCGAGACGCCGACCATCGCGGTGGCCGCGACGCTCGGCACCATCACCAGTGCGAAGCGCTTCCAGCGGGTCTTGCCGTGGGTCTGGGACATGCGAGTCCTCCTTCTAGGACGTACATCTCCGGCTCCCCGGCGGCGCGTCCCGCGCCGGTGGGGGCCTGGGATGGGAGAGAGCTACGTCCTCGGTAGCGGAGAGCGCCTTGGGCGTCGTCGGACGCGGGAGCGGCCTGCGTGCTGCGGCACTCCCGTCCCTTCACCGACCGTCCTTGTGGGGCGGCGGGCAGGACCGACGACATCGGCGATCACCCCCGAGCGACAACCAGCGACCGCGCAGGGCCGCGCGGCCGGAAAAAGGACAGGAACCGCCGTGGGACCGCGGATACCCCCCTGCCCTCCCTACCGCCGGCCGGGGCCGGCGGATCACCCGGTGGGGATCCCGCGCTCCTCGTGACCGACCGGTGTGTCGGGGGCCGTGGAGTCTGGGACCGGGCGTCGCCGATCGTGCTCGAATCCCGGGCGAAGCACAAGAGGTTCCTTACTGACGGGTAATGCAACACCCGACGGCGTCGATCATGGAATCAGTGCCTCGTGCACCGTGCGTGACGCCTTGAAGGAAACGTGACGGTGAAATCTGCCGGAAACAGCAGTGAAACACCCGTGGACGGTCACCAGCTGTGACCATCCACGGGTGTTGTCAAGATTTGGTAAACCTCTGTCCGGTTGACCGGATTGTCGCCAAATCACCAGGCGACACCGCAGGTCATCCGACGTGCCACGGCACGCCCGGGGCGGGCCCGGAACCGGCCGGGGCGGGCCCCCGCGAACCACCCGGGGCGAACCCCGGAACCGGCGTCAGAACAGCACGCGCGCCAGCGCCGTCCGGGCCGCGGTGACCCGCGGGTCCTCCGGGCCGATCACCTCGAAGAGCTCCAGCAGGCGCACCCGCGCGGTGTCCCGGTCCTCGCCCGCGGTCCGGCCGACGGTGTCCACCAGCCGTCCGAACGCGTCCTCGACGTGACCGCCCACCAGGTCCAGGTCGGCCGCCCGCAGCTGGGCCGCGACGTCCTTCGGGTCGGCCGCGGCCGCCGAGCGCACGGCCTGCGGGTCCAGGCCCTCGATCCGCTGCAGCAGTTCGGCCTGGGCCAGGCCCAGCACGGCCTCGGTGTTGCCCGGCTGGTCGGCCAGCACGTTCCGGTAGGCCTGGATGGCGCCGCCCAGGTCGCCGCTGTCCAGCGCGTCGTGCGCGGCGGCCAGCGCCGGGTCCTCGGGGCGCTGCGGGGCGGCGGCCGGGGCCTCGCCCGGGGCCGCGGCGCCGCCGACCACGCCGAAGCGCTGCTCGGCGACGAGGATCAGCTGGTCCAGCACCTTGCGGACGTTGGCCGCGCTCTCGGCGCCCTGGAACAGCGGCACCAGCTGGCCGGCCACCACGGCCATCACGGCCGGGATGCCCTGGATGCCGAACTGCTGGGACAGCAGCGGGTTGGCGTCCACGTCGATCTTGGCGAGCACGAAGCGGCCGGCGTACTCCTCGGCCAGGCCCTCCAGGACGGGGCTGAGCTGCTTGCAGGGGCCGCACCACTCGGCCCAGAAGTCGATGACGACCGGCACCTCGGTGGACCGCTGGACGACCTCGGCCTCGAAGGTGTCCTCGGTGACGTCGATGACGAGCGCGTGGGCGGGCTGGGCGGGGGCGACTCCGGCCGCCTCGGCGGCGGCCGCCTGACGGGCCCGCTCGACCCGGGCCTGCTCGGCCTTCTGGGCAGCCTCGCCGGCTGCCTTCACTGCGGCGAGGTCGACCGCACCGCGCAGGGCGGAGCTGTTGAGACGCGAATTCCGTGGCTGCATGGCACCATCCTCCCCCGTCCGCGCTGCTCGCGGGCACCAACCTCCGGAAAGTCGCCCCGCGCGGGCCGCGCGGCGCGGGTTCCCGGGCGCCGTGCCCCTCCCCCGGTAGCCTGAACCGTTCGGCGCGGATCCCCACCCGCGCCCGCGCCGCCCCGTCCCACGGGTGCGGCGCCTGGTTGTCACTGCTTTCGCTACGAGTCGTAGCGTAACTGGAGCCCGACCCCCGCCCGCAAGCCCCTCCGGCGGTTCGGGGACGTGACCTGCCCCACTTTCGCGGGCGGCCCGACTGCCCGAATCGGCCGACAGCCGCTACCGTTACCAGCCCCGCCCAAGTTACTCACCAGTAAAGCGCAAGGAGGCCCGGTGCCGGCCGCCCAGCCCCCCGCCAGCCCGGACGTCGCCGCCCCGGAGCCCGCGGACGACCCCGCCCCCGCGGCCGGCGCCGCGGCCAGGGCCAAGGGGAGACCGCGCAGCGCCGCCGCCGACCGCGCCATCCTCGACGCCACCCGCGAGGCCCTCGCCGAACTCGGCTGGGGCGGGCTGACCATGGGCCACGTCGCGACCCGGGCCAAGGTCGCCAAGACCACGCTCTACCGCCGCTGGCCGTCCAAGAACGAGCTGGTGGTCGACGCCGTCGCCAGCCTCTTCGACGACCTGGTGATGCCCGACCTCGGGAGCCTGCGAGCCGACATCGAGGCCGTGGTCGCCCAGTTCGCCGACCTGCTGGCCCGCCCAGAGACCCAGGCCGCGCTGCTCGCGCTCTTCGCCGAGGGCACCCGGGACCCACAGCTGCGCCGCCGGATCCGGGAGGCCATCGTCGACCCGCAGAAGCGGCTGGTCCGGCAGGGCCGGGCGGCCGCCCAGACCCGCGGCGAACTCGCCCCGGACACCGACCCGGAGACGGCCTGCGAGGAGATCGACATCATCTTCGACACCATCGCCGGGACGGTCGAGCACCGCGTCCTGGTGAGCGGCGAGCCGATCACCGCCGACTGGACCCGCCGGTTCACCAACCTGCTGCTCGGGCCGTTCCCGAGCCTGGTGACCGACTGAGGACCGGCTGAGGACCGACTCGAGACAGGCTCGGGACCGACCGGGGGAGGACACGGCGGAGCCGCCCCGCACCGGGGTGCGTGCGGGGCGGCTCCGCCGGCGTCCGAGGGGCGCCGGGCCCGGTGGCCGTCAGAAGGCGGCGTTCTCCTGGTAGGTGCCCCACTCCTGGCGCAGCGCGTTGCAGATCTCGCCCAGGGTCGCCTCGGCGCGCACCGCGTCCAGCATCGGCGGGATCATCGACTCGCCCGAGCGCGCGGCCGCCAGCATGGCGTCCAGCCCGGCCCGCACCGCCGCGTCGTCCCGGCCCGCCTTGCGCTCCCGCAGCACCCGCACCTGCTCGCGCTCGACCTCGTGGCTGACCCGCAGGATCTCCAGCTCGGGGGTGACGCTGCGCGGGTGGCAGTTGACGCCGACGACGCGCTTGTCGCCCTTCTCCACCGACTGCTGGTACTGGAAGGCCGCCTCGGCGATCTCGCCGGTGAACCAGCCCTCCTCGATCCCGCGCAGGATGCCGGCGGTGATCGGGCCGATCCCGTGGTCCTCGTGCCCCTTGTCCAGGATCCGCTGGAAGATCGCCTCGGCCTGCTGCTCGATCCGGTCGGTGAGCGCCTCGACGTACCAGGAGCCCCCCAGCGGGTCGGCCACGTTGGCGACGCCGGTCTCCTCCATCAGCACCTGCTGGGTGCGCAGGGCGATCTCGGCGGCCTGCTCCGAGGGCAGCGCCAGGGTCTCGTCCAGGGCGTTGGTGTGCAGCGAGTTGGTGCCGCCCAGCACGGCCGACAGCGCCTCGACGGCGGTGCGGACCACGTTGTTGTACGGCTGCTGCGCGGTGAGCGAGACGCCGGCGGTCTGGGTGTGGAAGCGCAGCCACTGCGCCTTGTCGGTCTTGGCGCCGAAGCGGTCGCGCATCCAGCGGGCCCAGATCCGGCGCGCGGCGCGGAACTTGGCGATCTCCTCGAAGAAGTCGAGGTGCGCGTCGAAGAAGAAGGACAGGCCGGGCGCGAAGACGTCCACGTCCAGGCCGCGGGAGAGGCCCAGCTCGACGTAGGCGAAGCCGTCGGCGAGGGTGTACGCCAGCTCCTGCGCGGCCGTCGCCCCGGCCTCCCGGATGTGGTACCCGGAGACGGACAGCGGCTTGTAGGCGGGGATGCCCTGGGCGCAGTAGGCCATCAGGTCGCCGATCAGCCGCAGGTGCGGCTCGGGGGCGAAGAGCCACTCCTTCTGGGCGATGTACTCCTTGAAGATGTCCGTCTGCAGGGTGCCGTTGAGCACCGCCGGGTCGACGCCCTGGCGCTCGGCGGCGACCAGGTACATGCAGAAGATCGGGACGGCCGGGCCGCTGATCGTCATCGAGGTGGTGACCTCGCCGAGCGGGATGCCGTCGAACAGCACCTCCATGTCGGCGGCCGAGTCGATGGCCACGCCGCAGTGGCCGACCTCGCCGAGCGACTTCGGGTCGTCGGAGTCGTAGCCCATCAGGGTGGGCATGTCGAAGGCGACCGAGAGGCCTCCGCCGCCGGCCTCCAGGATCATCCGGTAGCGCTCGTTGGTCTGCTGCGCGTTGCCGAAGCCGGCGAACTGGCGGATGGTCCAGGTGCGGCCCCGGTAGCCCGTGGGGTGCAGCCCGCGGGTGAACGGGTACTCGCCCGGCCAGCCGATCCGCTCGAAGCCCTCGACGGCCTGCCCGGGGGCGGGCCCGTAGACCGGCTCGACCTCGTCGCCGGACAGGGTGGTGAAGTCGGCGTCCCGCGTGCGGGCCTTGTCGTACCGCTGCTGCCAGCGCTGCCGTCCGCGCTCGATCTCCTCGGCGTCCATGACCCCGAACTCCGCTCCGTACGGCCGCCACGGCACCGGGGCGGCACAGCTATTAGGACGTCCTACTAATTTACTCGGACGTCCTACCACCTGTCGACGGCCACCGGGGCCGAACGGCGGATCCCCGCCCCGGAACGCCGAGAGCGCCCCTCCCCGGGCGGGGAGGGGCGCTCTCGGCGGACGAACGCGCGGGTCAGACTCCGGCGGGCTGGCGGGCCCCGGTGCCCGGCTCGAGCAGCTCGGCGGCCTCGCGCGCCACCTTGCGCTCGAAGACGAACGAGGCGAACGGGATGCAGCCGGCGGCCAGGGTCAGGACCATCCGGCCGAGCGGCCACTTCAGCTTCTGCCCGAGCAGGAAGGTCACCACGAAGTACCCGATGTACAGGTAGCCGTGCAGCATCGCGACGTAGGTGGTCAGGTCCTCGGCGGTGTCGAAGCCGTACTTCGCGACCATGAAGCCGCAGAACACCAGCAGCGCCGTACCGGTCGCCACGGCCAGGGCCCGGTACCAGCCCAGCAGGGGGGTCGCCTTCATACTTCGCATCGCCTCGCTCGGCAGGATCGGAGGGCACGCCCGGATCCGCGCACCGCTCCCACGAGGGTAGCCGCCCTCACGGCCTGGCCCGCGCAGCCCCCTCGCCGCCATCCTCGGCGAAGTCGCCGGCGGCGACCCGCAGCGGCCTGAGCAGCTCGAAGACCTGGCGGCACTGGTCGGCGCCGTACTCCTCCAGCCCGAACTCCATCGCCATGAGCTCCCGGGTGGCCTCCTCGACCACCTCGCGGCCGCGGTCCGTGATCGCGGCGAGCACGCCGCGGCCGTCCAGCGGGTTGGGGCGGCGGGCGACGAGTCCGGCCCGCTCCAGCCGGTCGACGGTGTTGGTGACGCTCGTCGGGTGCACCATCAGGCGCTCGCCGATCTTGGAGAGCGAGAGCTCGCCGGTACGGCTGAAGGTCAGCAGCACCAGCGCCTCGTACCGGGCGAAGGTCAGTCCGTACGGCTTGAGCACCGCGTCGACCCGGGAGAGCAGGATCTGGTGGGCCCGCATGATCGAGGTGATCGCCGCCATCGAGGGCACTCCGCCCCAGCGGCGGGTCCAGAGTTCGTCGGCGCGGGCGATCGGGTCGAAGTCGAGCGCGAGGGGCTTGGGCACCTCCTTACCGTACCGGCGGAAGGGACGTGTGCTACCAGCTGTCCTGATGGTGGACAAGCGCAACACGTGGCGGGATCCCGCCAGTCGGGCGCCCAGGTCCGGACCAGGACGTTGCACGGGTGTGAACGCGGGGCAACGAACCCCCGTCCGGACGGAGTTGGGGAGGCGTTCGCCCACCGCCGCACCAGCAGGCCTCGGTTCGGGCGGTAGCCCGCCGCACGTCGGGGTGTTTCACCCCTTTTGTCGGCCTGTTCACATTCACCACCACTGGCGGGACCTGGCCAATTCCTGAGCAAGACCTGTCATTTGACGTGATCGATTGTCATGCTTTCCGCCAACCCAGTCCGGCAGCCACCACCCCCACCCACCGGTGGCCAGCCGCTCGATCGGGCCCCCGCACGCCAGTGCCCGTTCCGCCCCAAGGTGCCGACCCCGGCCCCCGGAGCGAGGTGCGCCCGCGCCCACACGCGGTTTCCCGGAAGGACCCGTCCGTGAAGCGAAAGCTCGCAGCAGTCGCCGTCATCTCCGCCACCGCCCTGCTCTCCGGTGTCGTCCAGGCGAGCGCCGCCCAGGCCGGCCCGGCCCCCGTCCCGCCGGGGCAGGCCGCCGACCAGCAGGCCGCGGCGATCGCCCTGGCCGGCGGTCAGTCCGGTCCGCTGGCGGGCGCGCTGGCGCTCGGCGGCCAGGAGAAGCTGGTCGCGAAGGACGCCGTGGTCGACCAGGACGGCACCCGCCACCTGCGCTTCGAGCGCACCTACGCCGGCCTGCCGGTGCTCGGCGGCGACCTGGTCGTCCACGAGAGCGCGGGCGGCTCGGTGAAGTCGGTCGACAAGGCCGTCACCGCGCAGCTGAGCCTGTCGAGCCTCACCCCGCAGATCCCGGCCGACAAGGCGGCCGCGCAGGCCACCGGCGCGGTCCAGGCCACCGTCGGCGTGGCCGCCGACAAGGACGAGTCCCCGCTGAGCGCCGTGCACCAGACCGGCAAGGCCGAGCTGGTGGTCTGGGCGAGCGACGGCAACCCGCGCCTGGCCTACCGCACCACCGTCGAGGGCGTGCGCGCCGACGGCACCCCGAGCAGCCAGCTGCTGGTGACCGACGCCGCCTCCGGCGAGGTGCTCTCCACCCACGAGCAGGTGCAGACCGCCGCCGGCACCGGCAAGGGCGTCTTCGTCGGCACCGTGCCGCTGACCACCACCCAGAGCGGCAGCTCGTACACACTGAAGGACGCCACCCGCGGCGGCCAGTCGACGGTCAACATGAAGAACCGGACCTCCGGCTCAGGCACCCTCTACAGCAAGTCGTCCAACACCTGGGGCACCGGCTCGGTCTCCAGCGGCGAGTCCGCCGCCGTCGACGCCCAGTTCGGCGCGGCCGCCACCTGGGACTTCTACAAGAACACCTTCGGCCGCAACGGCATCAAGAACAACGGCGTCGGCGCCACCAGCCGCGTGCACTACGGCTCCAACTACGTGAACGCGTTCTGGAACGACTCCTGCTTCTGCATGTCCTACGGCGACGGCTCGGGCAACACCCACCCGCTGACCGAGATCGACGTGGCCGGCCACGAGATGAGCCACGGCGTCACCTCCGCCACCGCCAACCTCAACTACTCGGGCGAGTCCGGCGGCCTCAACGAGGCCACCTCGGACATCTTCGGCACCATGGTCGAGTTCTCCGCCAACCTGCCCTCCAACCCGCCGAACTACTGGATCGGCGAGCTGATCGACCTCAACGGCGACGGCACCCCGCTGCGCTACATGGACAAGCCCTCCAAGGACGGCGGCTCGGCCGACTCCTGGTACTCGGGCGTCGGCAACCTGGACGTCCACTACTCCTCCGGCGTGGCCAACCACTTCTTCTACCTGCTCTCCGAGGGCAGCGGCGCGAAGAGCATCAACGGCTTCAGCTACAACAGCCCGACCTCCAACGGCTCGACGCTCAGCGGCATCGGCCGGGACAAGGCCGCGCAGATCTGGTACCGCGCGCTGACCGTGTACTTCACCTCCACCACCAACTACGCGGGCGCCCGCACCGGCACCCTGAAGGCCGCGGCGGACCTGTACGGCGCCACCAGCGCCGAGTACAAGGCGGTCGCGGCGGCGTGGAGCGGCGTCAACGTCAACTGACGCACGCCGCACGGTGAACAGGACGCCCGGGGCCTCCGTGGAGGGCAGGCCCCGGGCGTCCGGCACGTCCGGGGCCCGGCGCGCGGAGGGCCGGCCCCGGGCGCGCGCCGCGTCCGGGGCCCCCGGCGCGGTGGGTAGCAGCGCTCCAGCGGCCCGGCAAGACCGCCCGCTGGCGAGGTCCCGCCAGGGGGACGAACCCGCCCGTACCGGGGCACGGATCGGCAGCCGAACCACCCGCACCAGCGCTGGCGGTTCCTGGCCAATCCCGGTGGGCGGCCTGTCATTTCCTGCCACCGATTGTCATGCTTCTGACCAAGCCCCGTCCGACGGCCCGTCACACCCCCACCCATCGACGGACCGCCAGTGACCGCACGGGAGCGGCACGTCCGCGCCCTACCGCCCCCAAGGCGCCAACCCCGGCGCCCCGGTACGCGGCGCAACCGCGCGCACACCGCGGTTTCGTGGAAGGAACCCCCGCACGTGAAGCGAAAGCTGACAGCCGGCGCCGTACTCTCCGCCACCGCCCTGCTCGCCGGCGTGATCCAGATCGCCGTCGTCCCCGCCGCCCAGGCCGCCGCCCCCGCGCCGGAGCAGCGCGCCGAGCTGCTCGCCCTGGCCGCCGGGCAGAGCGCCCCGGTCGCCCACGCCCTGGCCCTCGGCGGCCAGGAGCAGCTCGTCGTGAAGGACGTCATCGCGGACCGGGACGGCACCCGCCACCTGCGCTACGAGCGGACCTACGCCGGCCTCCCGGTGCTCGGCGGCGACCTGGTCGTCCACCAGAAGGCCGACGGCTCGGTGAAGTCCGTCGACCGGGCCTTCGACGGCCGGCTGTCGGTGCCGAGCCTGACCCCGGGCATAGCCGCCGGGCAGGCGGCCGAGCGCGCCACCGCCGCCGTGCGGGCCACCGTCGGGCTCGCCGCCGACGAGGACGAGGCGGCGCTCGCCAGGGTCGACGGCGCCGGCGCGGCCGAGCTGGTGGTCTGGGCCGCCGACGGCGCCCCGCGGCTGGCCCACCGCACGGTGGTCACGGGCGAGCGGGCCGACGGCACCCCGAGCCGCCAGGAGGTCGTCACCGACGCCGCCACCGGCCAGGTGCTCTCCAGCCAGGAGCAGGTGCAGACCGCGACCGGCACCGGCAAGGGCGTCAACGTCGGCACCGTCACGCTGACCACCACCCAGAGCGGTTCGACCTACCAGCTCAAGGACGCCTCCCGGGGCAACCAGTCCACCACCGACCTCAAGGGCGGCACCTCCGGCAGCGGCACGCTGTTCAGCAACACCACCAACTCCTGGGGCAACGGCTCGCCGTCCAACCGCGAGTCGGCCGCCGTGGACGCCCAGTACGGCGCCGCGGCCACCTGGGACTACTACAAGAACACCTTCGGCCGCAGCGGCATCAAGAACAACGGCGTCGGCGCCGCCAGCCGGGTCCACTACAGCACCAACTACGTGAACGCGTTCTGGGACGACTCCTGCTTCTGCATGACCTACGGCGACGGCTCCGGCAACACCCACCCGCTGACCGCGATCGACGTCTCCGGCCACGAGATGAGCCACGGCGTCACCTCGGCCACCGCGAAGCTGAACTACTCGGGCGAGTCCGGCGGCCTGAACGAGGCCACCTCGGACATCTTCGGGACGATGGTCGAGTGGTCGGCCAACCTGCCCTCCGACCCGCCGGACTACCTGATCGGCGAGAAGCTCAACATCAACGGCAACGGCACCCCGCTGCGCTACATGGACAAGCCCTCCAAGGACGGCGCCTCGGCCGACTACTGGTCCTCCACCGTCGGCAACAAGGACGTCCACTACTCCTCCGGCGTCGCCAACCACTTCTTCTACCTGCTCGCCGAGGGCAGCGGCGCCAAGGTCATCAACGGGGTCAGCTACAACAGCCCGACCTCCAACGGCTCGACGGTCACCGGCATCGGCCGGACCAAGGCGGCCGCCATCTGGTACCGCGCGCTGACCGTCTACATGACCTCCACCACCAACTACAAGGCCGCCCGCACGGCGACCCTGAAGGCCGCGACCGACCTGTACGGCGCCACCAGCACCGAGTACAAGGCGGTCGCCGCGGCCTGGAGCGGCGTCAACGTCAACTGAGCGCGCCCGGCGCGCCCCGACCACCCGGTAGGACCTGACCACCCCCGGTAAGAACGGCGACAGGCTGCCGCGGCCCTTTGGGAGAGGAGGCCGCGGCAGCCTGTCGACCGTCGCGTTCGGGGGGAGCGGCTCAGGCGGCGGCCGGCTCCAGCTCGCCGCGCTCCTCCTTGCCGAGCATCCGCTCGGCGACCAGGCCGCCGAGCGGGATCACCGAGAGGACGAACAGCAGGGCGCCGCGCTTGACGTCCCACTTCTGCGCCTGCCACGCCTGGATCCAGAAGACCACGTAGAGCACGAACAGCACGCCGTGGACCATGCCCATCACCGGGACGGCGTCGAAGGACGTGGTCCGCTTCAGCACGGAGCAGATCAGCAGCAGGACGAAGGAGACCCCTTCGGGGCCGGAGACCAGGCGCAGGCGGTGGACGGCGCTGCTGTTCACGTTGGGTACCTCAATACGGGGGTCGGAGGCGCGGACACGCTTGTGAAGCGACGCACAAGCCTTGGCCATTATCACCGAGCACACGTCCGGAGCCCGGCCCGGGGTGCCCCCCGTGAGCGGTCTCACACCGGCCGGCCCGATGTCACAGCTGTGCGCCAGAACCCGCCCGGCGCGGGCGGCCCGTCACCCGCTGCCCCTATCCTGCTGCCCGCGCGCCCACCGGACCGGGGGCCGCACGCATCGGACGACCGGGGGTAGCCACTCATGTTCAAGCGGGACTGGGACCGAAGGACCTGCGCCAAGCGCGGCCACGTCACCTACGCGCCGACCGAGCCCGAGCTGGCCGCCCGGCTGCACGCCGCCACCGCCCTCGGCGACGCCTGGCGCTGCCTGCGCTGCGGCGACTTCGCGCTCGGCGCCCCGCACGGCTCCGGCCCCGCGCAGGACGCCCCGCTGGTGCCCCGCGGCAAGGCGCTGCGCGACCTCTTCATCCTGCGCTTCCTGGCCGTCGAGCGGGTGCTGCGCGGGCTGCTGATCATCGTGGTCGCCTGGGCCGTCTGGAAGTTCTCCAACAGCCAGGACGCGGTGCACCGGATCTTCGACGAGAACCTGACGGTCTTCCGGCCGGTCACCGACCACTTCCACTGGGACCTCGAGCACTCCCCGATCGTCGACACGATCCGGAAGACCTTCGACTACCACAAGAACACCCTGCTGATCGTCGCCGGCGCCCTGCTGGCCTACGCGCTGATCGAGATCGTCGAGGCGGTCGGCCTCTGGCTGGGCCGGCGCTGGGCCGAGTACCTGACGGTGGTCGCCACCGCGGCCTTCCTGCCGCTGGAGGGCTACGAGCTGAGCGAGCACGTCAGCGCGGTGAAGATCTGCACCCTGCTGCTGAACATCGCGGCCGTCCTGTGGATCATGCTCTCCAAGCGGCTGTTCGGGCTGCGCGGCGGCGTGGTGGCCTTCGAGGCGGAGCGCCACTCGGCCTCGCTGCTGGAGGTCGAGGAGGCCGCCGGCACCGTCGCGCCCGCGCACGGGGCGCACGCGCGCGCGTGACCGGCGCGAATGTCGCAGACCGGTACCAGTTCCCACCCCGCCCCTCCCCCTGCCACGGCCGCTGCCAGTAGATTGCGGCCGTGGCACAGTTCAGACTCCAGGGAACCCGGGTACTCGCGGTCGAGTTGGCCGGCGAGGCCGTCAAGGCCAGACACGGCTCGATGGTCGCCTACACCGGCCAGATGAGCTTCAAGAAGCTGACCGGCGGCGGGGACGGCCTGCGCGGCATGGTCGCCCGCCGACTGACCGGCGAACAGATGACCGTCATGGAGGTCAAGGGACAGGGCACCTGTTACTTCGCCGACAAGGCGACCGAGATCAACCTGGTCAGACTGAACGGCGAGACGCTGTTCGTCGAGGCGGACAACCTGCTCTGCACCGAGGGCTCGCTGCGCACCGGCACCACCTTCACCGGGCTCAACGGCATGTCCTCCGGCAACGGCCTGTTCACCACCAAGGTGGAGGGCCACGGCTGGGCCGCCGTCACCTCGAACGGGCCGGCGATCATCCTGCGGGTCGGCAAGGACCAGCCGCTGCGGGTCGACCCCGGCGCCTACGTGGCGCACACCGGCAGCCTGCAGCGCAGCCTGAAGTCGGGCGCCGGCTGGACGACGGTGATCGGGGAGGGCGGCGGCGAGGCCGTCCAGGTGGAGTTCTCCGGAGAGGGACTGGTCTACGTGCAGCCGTCGGAGAAGGTCACCATCGGGGGCGACGTCTGATGGCCTTCACGAAGATCAACGGCAAGATGGTCGAGGCCGTCGTGGTGCCCGGCCAGCGGCTGTTCAGCCAGCGCGGCGCGATGCTCGCGTACACCGGGGACGTCCGCTTCACGCCGAACATCACCGGCGGGCAGGGCGGCGTGATGTCGATGATCGGCCGCCGGGTGGCCAACGAGGACACCCCGCTGATGACCGTCGAGGGTCAGGGCCGGGTCATGTTCGGCCACGGCGGCCACCACGTCCACGTGATCGACCTGGTCGGCGACACCCTGTACGTCGAGGCGGACCGGCTGCTGGCCTTCGAGGGCACGCTGCAGCAGTCCACCATGTTCATGGGCTCGCAGGGCGGCGTGATGGGCATGGTCCGCGGCCAGGTCACCGGCCAGGGCCTGTTCACCACCAAGCTGGACGGGCAGGGCTCGGTCGCGGTGATGGCGCACGGCGGCGTCTTCGAGCTGCCGATCGTCCCGGGCCAGTCGGTGCACGTCGACCCGCAGGCGTACGTGGCGCACCGCGGCCAGGTGCAGAACAAGCTGTCCACGGCGCTGGGGTGGCGCGACATGATCGGCCGCGGCTCCGGCGAGGCGTTCCAGCTGGAACTGTCCGGACAGGGTGCGGTGTACGTCCAGGCGAGCGAGGAGAAGCTCTGATGTCCTACCCGCCGCAGCCGCCCCACGGGCAGTCCCCGTACGACCAGCCGACCCAGCCCGGCTTCGCCGTCCCCCCGCCGCCGCCCCCGGGCTACGGGCCGCAGGGCGGCTACCCGCAGCAGGGCGGGTACCCCCAGCAGGGGGGCTACCCCCAGCAGGGCGGCTACCCGCCGCCGCCTCCGCCGCAGCCCCAGCAGGCCTACGCCCAGGAGCAGTTCGGCGGGCCGCAGGCCCCGCTGCCGAGCGCCCACGGGGGCGGCGCCGGCCCGGTGGTGTACGACGCCCACAGCCTGCCGGCGAACGACAACGTCAACCCGTACGCCTTCTCGGTCGACCTGAACGGCTCGTACTTCCTGCAGAAGGGCAAGATGGTCGCCTACTACGGCGACATCAGCTTCAAGGGCGTCGGCGCCGGCGTGCTGGACCGGATGATCGGGCAGCACTTCAACTCGCCGATGCACGCGGCGGACTGGGTGGTCGCCCAGGGCCGCGGCAAGCTGCTGCTGGCGGACCGCGCCTTCGACCTCAACTCCTACGACCTGGACGAGGGCAACCTGACCGTCCGCTCGGGGAACCTGCTGGCCTTCGAGCCGACGCTGCGGCTCAAGCAGTCGATCATCCCGGGCTTCCTCACCCTGATCGGCACCGGCAAGTTCGTCGCCGCCTCCAACGGGCCGGTGCACTTCGTCGAGCCGCCGATCCGGGTGGACCCGCAGGCGCTGGTCGGCTGGGCGGACTGCCCGGCGCCGTGCCACCACTACGACCACGACTACATGCACGGCCTGATCGGCGGCATCCGCCGGCTGACCGGGCTCGGCGGGGCGTCCGGCGAGGAGCACCAGTTCGAGTTCATCGGCGCCGGGCAGGTGCTGCTGCAGTCCAGCGAGAAGCTGATGGCCGAGCGCTCGGTCGGCCAGGTGGGCGCCGAGGCGGGCATCCCGATGGGCGGCGTGCCGTCCCAGCCGGGCGCGGCCGGCCACGGCGGGCACGGCGGGGGCAACCTCAACGTGCCGGGTCTCGGTAACCTGGGCGACCTGGGACGGCGTTTCGGCCTGTAAACTTGTACAAGATTTAACTAAATCGGGTATGCTGTCCCCATGGATGCGCACACGATCGACACCGCGGACACCCCTCCGTCGCAGCCGGAGGGGGAAACCCCCTGGCTGACCGCCAGGGAGCAGCGGATGTGGCGCGCCCACCTGGAGGTCGCCAAGCTGCTGGACTACCAGCTCAGCCGCGAACTCCAGCCGCACAACCTGGCCATCAACGACTACGAGATCCTGGTCGTCCTCTCCGAGGCCCCCGACCGCCGGATGCGGATGACCGACCTCGCGACGGCCACCCTGCAGTCCAAGAGCCGCCTCTCGCACCAGATCACCCGCATGGAAACGGCCGGCCTGGTGCTGCGCCAGGAGTGCCCCGGCGACCGCCGGGGCCTCTACGCCCACCTCACCGAGCAGGGCTGGGACACCATGCAGCGGGTCGCCCCCGACCACGTGCGCAGCGTCCGGGCGCACTTCATCGACCGCTTCACCCCGGAGCAGCTGGACGCCATGTACGAGGCCCTCGCCCCGGTCGCCGAACACCTCCGCGGCCTCCGCGGCCGCTCCTGACCCCTCCCCGACACGTCTAAGGGCGGGCCCGTGCGCGTGCGCACGGGCCCGCCCTTAGACGTGCGTCAGGCCTGGGTCAGGCCGGCGACGAGGCGGTCGGCGGCGCCGTAGGGGTCGAGCTCGCCCGACACCACGCGCTCGGCCAGGCCGGCCAGGTGGCGGTCCCCGTGCAGGTCGCCGATCCGGGCGCGCAGTTCGGCCAGCGCGATCGCCTCGATCTCATCGGCGGCGCGCCGGCGCCGGCGCGCGGCCAGCTCGCCGTGCTCCTCCAGCCAGGCGCGGTGCTTCTCCAGCGCCTCGACGACCTCGTCCACGCCCTCGCCGCGGGCCGCGACGGTCTTGACGATCGGCGGGCGCCAGTCCCCCGCCCCGCGGGCCTCGCCGAGCCCCAGCATGTGGTTGAGCTCGCGGGCCGTGGCGTCGGCGCCGTCCCGGTCGGCCTTGTTGACCACGAAGAGGTCGCCGATCTCCAGGATCCCGGCCTTGGCGGCCTGGATGCCGTCGCCCATGCCGGGGGCGAGCAGCACCACGGTGGTGTCCGCCTGGGCGGCGACCTCCACCTCGGACTGGCCCACGCCGACGGTCTCGACCAGGATCACCTCGCAGCCGGCGGCGTCGAGCACCCGCAGCGCCTGCGGCGCCGCCCAGGACAGCCCGCCGAGGTGGCCGCGGGTGGCCATCGAGCGGATGAACACCTCGGGGTCGGTGGCGTGGTCCTGCATCCGGACCCGGTCGCCGAGCAGGGCGCCGCCCGAGAACGGCGAGGACGGGTCGACGGCCAGTACGCCGACGCGCTTGCCGAGCCGCCGGTAGGCGGAGACCAGGGCGGAGGTGGAGGTGGACTTGCCGACCCCGGGCGAGCCGGTCAGGCCCACCGTGTAGGCCCGACCGGTGTACGGCGCGAGGGCGGCCATGGCCTCGCGCAGCTCCGGGGCGGCGTTCTCGACCAGCGTGATCAGCCGGGCGACCGCCCGCGGCCGTCCCTCGCGGGCCTGTTCGACCAGCGTGGCGACATCGATCATCAGGAGCTCCTAGCGCAGATGCCGACGGGGCTGCGGAACCGCTTGTGGCGGTCCGCAGCCCCGAAGGTATGTCAGATGATCAGGCCTTCGGAACGCGCACGATGAGCGCGTCGCCCTGACCGCCGCCACCGCACAGCGCGGCCGCACCGACACCGCCGCCGCGGCGCTGCAGCTCCAGCGCCAGGTGCAGCACCACGCGGGCGCCGGACATGCCGATCGGGTGGCCGAGCGCGATCGCGCCGCCGTTGACGTTGACGATGTCCGCGGAGACGCCCAGGTCCTTGGTCGACTGGTGGGCGACGGCCGCGAAGGCCTCGTTGATCTCGATCAGGTCGAGGTCGGAGACCTCCAGGCCCTCCTTGCCCAGCGCGTGCTTGATCGCGTTGGACGGCTGCGACTGCAGCGAGTTGTCCGGGCCGGCCACGTTGCCGTGCGCGCCGATCTCGGCGATCCAGCTCAGGCCCAGCTCCTCGGCCTTGGCCTTGCTCATCACGACCACCGCGGCGGCGCCGTCGGAGATCTGCGAGGAGGTGCCGGCGGTGATCGTGCCGTCCTTGGCGAACGCCGGGCGCAGCCGGGCCAGGCCCTCGACGGTGGTGTCGGCGCGGATGCCCTCGTCCTGGGAGAACAGCACCGGCTCGCCCTTGCGCTGCGGGATGGCGACCGGGACGATCTCGGCGTCGAAGACGCCGTCGGCCTGCGCCTTGGCGGCCCGCTGGTGGGAGGCGGCCGCGATCTCGTCCTGCACCTCGCGGGCGATGCCCAGCCGGGTGTTGTGCTTCTCGGTCGACTCGCCCATCGGGATGTTCTCGTAGGCGTCGGTGAGGCCGTCGTGGGCCATCGCGTCGAGCAGCTCGACCGCGCCGTACTTGTAGCCCTCGCGGGACTTCGGCAGCAGGTGCGGGGCGTTGGTCATCGACTCCTGGCCGCCGGCCACCACCACGTCGAACTCGCCGGCGCGGATCAGCTGGTCGGCCAGCGCGATGGCGTCCAGGCCGGAGAGGCACACCTTGTTGATGGTGAGCGCCGGGACGTTCATCGGGATGCCTGCCTTGACGGCGGCCTGGCGGGCCGGGATCTGGCCGGCGCCGGCCTGCAGCACCTGGCCCATGATCACGTACTGGACCTGGTCACCCGTGATGCCCGCCCGCTCGAGTGCGCCCTTGATCGCGAAGCCGCCGAGGTCGGCGCCGGAGAAGCCCTTGAGGGATCCGAGCAGGCGGCCCATCGGGGTCCGCGCACCGGCAACGATCACAGAGGTGGTGTTGGTCATGGGACGAGCCCCTTCGCACGTCGTGGCCAGGTGAGGATGCGCTCAATGTACTGACCTGCTACCCGCCCGTCACCGGAGCGACGGTGTGATCGAGCGCACTGGCACCCTCCAGTCAACACCGTGTCAACGCGGTCCGGGTGAAACGCGACCGTGTGAGCAGATTCGCACCTCCGGCGCTGGCGCCGCTCAAGACCGATGCGCTGCACTGGTGCCACCGCTTTCCCACCCCCGACCCGCCTCCCGGAGGTCGCCGTGCTGACCCGTATCGACCACATCGGCATCGCCTGCCGCGACCTCGACCGGACGGTCGAGTTCTACCGCTCCACCTACGGCTTCGAGGTCTTCCACGAGGAGGTCAACGAGGAGCAGGGCGTCCGCGAGGCCATGCTCAAGATCAACGACACCGGGGACGGCGGCGCCTCCTACCTCCAGCTGCTGGAGCCGACCCGGCCCGACTCGACCGTCGCCAAGTGGCTGGAGAAGAACGGCGAGGGCGTGCACCACATCGCCTTCGGCACCGCGGACGTCGACGGCGACGCCGAGGCCATCCGGGGCAAGGGCGTCCGGGTCCTCTACGACGAGCCGCGGATCGGCTCGATGGGCTCGCGGATCACCTTCCTGCACCCCAAGGACTGCGGCGGCGTGCTGACCGAGCTGGTCACCTCCGCCCGACCGGGCGCGGACGGCGCCCACTGAGGGCCCCTCGGTGCCGCCCGCCGGGGCCTCCCGGTGCCGCCCGCCGGGGCGGCACCGCCCCGGCCGACGGTCATGACCCGTCAGTAACCTCGCCCGGAGGCCGGAAAACCCCCACGCGGCCATTCCCCCGCCCTGCCGTCCCACTACAATGCCCAGGTGCGCGAAGGCTCCGGGTGACGGAGGCGACGGGCACGGCCGATGACAGGCCCGTCCGCCCCCCGGTGGCCGGCCCGTCGCAGGGGAGTCCAGTACGCGGGCACGGCTGAACCGTCGCAACACGGATCTGTCACCATTCTCCACAAGGCAAGAGTTCGCCCAGGAGTCCACCCGGACGGGGGAACGCGGAACCACCGCGCTTCCACGCCGAGGGCTCCGACGACCGCGGCGGGCGCCCCCGGACAGACCGGCGGGCCGTCCACCGGCTGCGGATGCAAGGAGCCAGTCGGACCGACCCCCGGACAACGGGGACCCCGGACCGGCCGGGTCGAGGACGCGACCAGGAGATGGATGGGACCGCGGAGTGCGGGGCAACGACCGCTACGAGGTTGACGATCACCTCTCCCAGTTCGAGGCCGAGATGGGTCGGACTCGAAAGGAGCGGGACAAAGCAGTCGAGCATGCCGAGGACCTCGCCTACCAGGTGGAGGTGCTCCGGGCCAAGCTGCACGAGTCCCGGCGCATGCTCGCCCAGCCGCGCGCCTTCGACGCCGTCTCCGGCCAGGCCGAGCAGATGCTCCGGACCGCCGAGATGCAGGCCCAGCAGCTGCGCGCCGACGCCGAACGGCAGCTGCGCGACTCCCAGGCCGCCACCCAGCGGATCATGGCCGAGGCCGCCGAGCGCACCGCCCGGCTGGAGGCCGAGCTCACCGCCCGCCGCCGCCAGCTCGAGGACGAGCTCACCGAGCTGCGCCGCACCGCCGAGCAGCACGTCAACGGCTGGGCCGAGCAGACCCGGGCCGGGTCCGAGCAGGAGGCGCAGCGCCTCCTGCAGGAGGCCCGCGTCGAGGCCGAGCGGATGGTCGCCGCCGCCCGCGCCGAAGCCGTCGCCCTCTCCGACCAGGCCCGCGCGCAGACCGCCGCGGACGTCGACGCCGCCCGCGGCGAGGCCCATGCCGCCGCCGAGGCCGCCATCCAGCGCGCCCAGAGCGACGCCGAGCGCCTGCTGCGCGCCGCCTCCGAGCAGGCCCAGCAGGCCGGCGCCCAGGCCGCTGCCGAGGTCGGCGCGGCCCGCGGCGAGGCCCAGCAGCAGCTCGCCGCCGCCCATGCGGCCGCCGAGCAGCAGCTCGCCGCCGCCCGGGCGGAGATCAACCGGCTCAAGGAACAGGCCACCGCCGAGCAGACCCGCGCCGAGCAGCAGCTCGCCGCCGCGAAGGCCGAGATAGAGCGGCTGCGCGCGGAGGCGATCGCCGAGGCCGAGCGCACCCGCCGCGAGGCCGCAGAACTCCGTGCCCAGGCCGAGCAGGCCGCCGAACAGCTCCAGGCCGACGCCGAGGCCGCCGCCGAGCGCAAGGTCGCCGACGGCGAGGCCGCCAACGAGCAGCGCTCGCAGACCGCCCGCGCCGAGGTCGCCCGGATGGTCGCCCAGGCCACCAAGGAGGCCGAGGCCATCCGCGCCGAGGCCGCCACCAAGCAGGCCCAGGCGGACGCCGCCAAGGCCGCCGCCGCCGAGGAGAGCGAGCGGCTGCGGGCCACCGCCGAGTCCGTCGCCGGCGAACTGCGCGCCGAGGCCGAGGCCGCGATCGCCGAGCTGCGCGCCCAGGCCGAGCGGGACGTCGCCGAGCTGCGCGCCCTCGCCGAGGCCGAGGCCCAGCGCCTGCGCAACGAGGCCGAGGAGGAGGGCCGGGCGGCCGGCGCCAAGGACGCCACCGTCCACCTCGCCAAGGCCGCCAAGACCGCCGAGGAGGTGCTCGGCCGGGCCGACCGGGACGCCGAGACCGCCCGCACCGAGGCCGCCACCGAGGCCGAGCGGATCCGCACCGAGGCCGCCGCCGAGGCGCAGCGCCTGCGCGAGCAGGCCCAGGCCGCCGTCGAGCAGGCCCAGAACGCCGCCCTGGACGACGCCGCCGCGATCCGCGAGCGGATCGAGCAGATGCAGGACGAGGCGGCCCGGCTGCGGGCCGAGGCCGAGGAGCTGCGCGCCCACGCCGCCGCCGAGGCCGACCGGGTCCGCGGCGAGGCCCGCCGCCAGGCCGTCATGCAGATCGAGGAGTCGGCGAAGAACGCCGAGGAGCTGCTCACCAAGGCCAAGGCCGACGCCGACGAGCTGCGCGCGGGTGCGGCCGGCGAGGTCGAGCGGCTGCGCGAGCAGGCCCAGCAGCAGGCCGCCGAGACCCAGGGCCGGGCCGAGCAGACCCTGGCCCGGGCCCGCGCCGAGGCGGAGAAGACCACCGCCGCCGCCGAGCAGCAGGGCCAGGACGCCCTCGCCGCGGCCAAGGCCGCGGCCGCCGAGAACCGGACCGCCGCCGAGCGCGAGACCGCCGAACTGCGCCGGGAGGCAGCCGAGTTCGACCAGCGGGTGCGGGCCGAGGCGACCGCCGCCGCGGACGCCCTGACCGCCGCCGCACAGGCCGGCGCCAACGCCGTCCGGGACGCCGCGGTGGCCGACGCCGAGCGCGTGCGCACCGAGGCCGACGCCGAGGCCGTCCGCACCAGGAGCGAGGCCGAGGCCGCCGCCGAGGCGCTGCGCCAGGAGAGCCTGCGCGCCCACGAGGAGGCCGCCGCCGGGCTGCTGCGTGAGCGCGAGGAGACCGCCGAACAGCTGGCCGCGGCGCGGACCGCCCGCGAGCAGGCCGAGCAGGCCGCCGCCGAACTGACCGAACGCACCGCCGCCGAGACGGCCGCCCGCCGCTCCGAGGCCGAGGCGTACGCCGACCGCGTCCGGACCGAGGCCGAGCAGACCGCCACCGAGCTGCGCGAGCTCGCCGAGCGGGAGACCGCCGAGCAGCGCGAGGCCGCAGACCGCGAGACCGCCCAGCAGCGCGAGCTGGCCGAGCGGGAGACCACCGAGCAGCGGGCCCTCGCCGAGCGGGAGACCGCCGAGCAGCGCGAGGCCGCCGAGGCGCACGCCGCCGACGTCCGGGCCGTGGCCGAACAGGCCGCCGCCGAACTGACCGAGCGCACCGCCACCGAGACGGCCGCCCTGCGCGCCGAGGCCGAGGAGCTGCTGGAGAACGCCCGCAGCGCCGCCGAGCAGCGGCAGGCCGAGGCCGCGCGGGACGCCAAGGCCGTCCGCGAGAAGGCCGCCGCCGACCTGACCCTGGCCGCCGAGCAGGCCGAGACGGTCCGCGCCGAGGCCGGCCGTGAGCTGTCCGAGGCCCGCGCGACCGCCGACGGCATCCGCGCCGAGGCCACCGCCGTCCTGGAGCAGGCCCGGATCGACGGCGACGAGCTCGTCGCCGCCGCCAGGGCCGAGGGCGCCGGTCTGGTCGAGGCCGCCGAGGAGGAGGCCGCCGAGGTCCGCCAGTCGGTGGCCGGCATGCACGAGGCCGCCGCGGAGCAGATCGCCGAGCGGAAGGCCGCCGTCGAGCGCGAGGCAGCGGAGGTGCTCGGCCAGGCCGAGCAGGCCGCGGCCGAGCTGCGCGAGCTCGCCGAGCGGGAGACCGCCGAGCAGCGCGAACTGGCCGACCGCGAGACCGCCGAGCAGCGGGCCCTCGCCGACCGCGAGACCGCGCAGCTGCGCGAGCTCGCCGAGCGGGAGACCGCGGAGCTGCGCGAGCTCGCCGAGCGCGAGACGGCCGAGCTGCGGGCCCGCACCGAGGCCGAGACCACCGCGCTGCGCGAGCGGACCGAGCTGGAGCTGGCCGCCGAGCGCGAGGCCCACGAGGCCGAGCTGGCCCACGAGCGCGCCGAGGCCCAGGCCTACGACGAGCAGCTGCGCACCGCGGCCGACGCCGAGCTGCGCGCCGCCCAGGACGCCGCCGACCAGCTGCGCACGGAGGCCGAGAACCAGGCCGTCCGCACCGTGGCCGCCGCCGACGAGCGCTCCGCCGCCCTGGTCGCCGACGCCGAGGAGCTGGCCGCCGCGCTGCGCGCCGAGGCCGAGGAGTACGCGCTCGCCACCCGCACCCTCGCCGACGAGTACGACGCCGCCACCCACAGCCGCGCCGACGCGTACGACGCGGAGACCCGGGAGGCCGCCGAGCAGTTCGACCGGGCCACCCGCGAGCAGGCCAACTCCGTCCTGGAGAAGGCCTTCGCGGACGCCGAGGCGCTCGGCGAGGACGCCCAGACCACCGCGCTGGCCACCACCGCCGCCGCCGAGGAGCAGGCGGACGCGATGGTCGCCGCCGCCCGCAAGGAGGCCGACCGGCTGGTCGCCGCCGGCGAGGCGGCCGGCCAGGGCGAGGTCGAGAAGGGCCGCTCGGACGCCGACGCGCTGCTCGCCGAGGCCCGCCGGGACGCCACCGCGATCCGCGAGCGCGCCGAGGAGCTGCGCGAGCGCACCGACGCCGAGGTCGAGGCGCTGCACGAGCGCGCCCGCAAGGAGAACGCGGCGGCCATGAAGTCGGCCGGCGAGCGGGTGGACGCGCTGGTGACGGCCGCCCAGGAGCAGCTGACCGAGGCCGAGGAGCAGGCGGTGAACACCGTCGCCGAGGCCGAGGACCGCGCCGCGGCGCTGGTCGCGGCCGCCGAGGACCGCGCGAACGAGCTGACCTCGGAGGCGTCCGCGGAGGCCAGCAAGGTCCGGATCTCGGCCGTCCGCAAGGCCGAGGGCCTGCTGAAGGAGGCCGAGACCAAGCTGTCCGACTCCACCGACCGCGCCGAGGCGCTGATCGTCAAGGCCGAGGCCAAGCTGCAGTCGGCCGAGACCGAGGCCGAGGAGCGGCTGGAGAGCGCGGCCGCCGAGGCGGAGAAGCGCCTGCAGGACGCCGACCGCAGTGCGGAGGAGCAGGTCGAGCTGGCGAAGGCGGAGGCGGAGCGGCTGCTCGCCGACGCTCGGGCGGAGGCGAAGCGGATCACCGACGAGGGCCGGCGCGAGCTGGACGAACTGGTGCGCCGCCGCAAGGACATCAACACCGAGATCTCCAGGGTCCAGGACGTGCTGTCCGCCCTGGAGGCCTTCGAGGCGCCGTCACCGGTCGCACAGGCAAACGGGGGAAGCAACACCAAGAAGGACGGGGGCGCCAAGGCAGGTGCCGGAATCGGCTCCCCCCGGTCGGGTGGCAATCGCTCCAAGAACGCACCACCCGATTGAGCGGACATTGTCCGCGGGACAACGGCATTTCGCCGTCGACACTCCGGTACCGTGTCAGGATTCCCTCAACCACCTCAGCGGTTTGACGACAGGAAGCCCAGAACCCCATGAGCGACAGTCACTCCCCTCACGGCTTCGACCTGGTGCGCCGTGGGTACGAGCGTGCCCAGGTCGACGAGCGGATCACCAAGCTGGTGGCCGACCGTGACAGCGCACTGACCCGGATCAGCGCGCTGGAGAAGCGCATCGAGGAGCTCCACCTGGAGACCCAGACCGCGCAGGCCGCGGTCACCGAGGCGGAGCCGTCCTACGCCGGTCTCGGCGCCCGGGTCGAGAAGATCCTGCGCCTCGCCGAGGAGGAGGCCAAGGACCTGCGCGACGAGGCGCACCGCGCCGCCGAGCAGCACCGCGAGCTCGCCGAGGCCGCCGCCCAGCAGGTCCGCACCGAGGCCGAGAACTACGCCAAGGACCGCAAGGCCAAGGCGGAGGACGAGGGTCTGCGGATCGTCGACAAGGCGAAGAGCGACAGCGCCCAGCTGCGCGCCGAGGCCAACAAGGACGCCCAGAACAAGCGCGAGGAGGCGGACGCCCTCTTCGAGGAGACCCGCACCAAGGCCGCCCAGGCCGCGCTGGAGTTCGAGACCAACCTGGCGAAGCGCCGCGAGCAGTCCGAGCGGGACCTCGCCGCCCGTCAGGCCAAGGCCGAGAAGCGCCTGGCGGAGATCGAGCACCGGGCCGAGCAGCTGCGCCTGGAGGCCGAGAAGCTGCGCACCGACGCCGAGCGCCGCGCCCGCCAGACCGTCGAGACGGCCCAGCGCCAGTCCGAGGACATCGTGGCCGACGCCAACGCCAAGGCCGACCGGATCCGCAGCGAGTCCGAGCGCGAGCTGGCGGCGCTCACCAACCGCCGCGACAGCATCAACGCCCAGCTGACCAACGTCCGCGAGATGCTGGCGACGCTGACCGGCGCGGCCGTGGCCGCCGCCTCGCTGCCGGGCGACGACACCATGGGCGTGCCCGCCCAGCAGTCGCGCTGACGCCGTGTCCCGCACCCCGCGGGACGACGACAGGCCCTCACCCGCCCGGGTGAGGGCCTGTCGTCGTGTGCGGCTTCATCACCTCGGGTAGGCCCCGTCGGGCCGCTGGTGCCCGCTGCTGAGCTGGTTGCCCTCGTCGTCGGAGACGGTGCCGAACCACGAGGTGCACCAGACCGAGACCGAGTCGGGCCAGTACTGCACCTCGAACGGGTGACCGGATCCGTGGTCGCCGTAGGAGGTGACGATGAAGGTCTCCCCCGGGCGCAGCCAGTAGTCCTCGCCGAGCGGCTCCAGGGTCAGTTCGACCAGGCCCTCGCCCCGGTTGGTCACGGGCATCCGGCCGGTCACCTCCAGTGCGGAGAAGTCCCAGCCGGCCGAGTCGTCCCTCATCCGGCCGCCACCCGGGCCAGCAGCTTGCGGACGGCGGCGTCGAACGCCTCCGGCGCCTCCAGCGCGCTCAGGTGACCCACCCCGGGGATGACGGTCAGTTCGGCGTCCGGGCGGGCCCGGACCATCAGCTCGGCCTCCTCCGGCGCCACCAGGGCGTCCTGCGCGCCCGCGACGACCGCCACCGGCACCCGAAGCCCGGCGAGCACGTCCAGGGCGTCCGGGCGGGCCGCCATGGCCCGCTGGGCCCAGGCGACGGCGGCCGGCGCAGCGGCGGCGACGAGCGCCTGGACCCGCTCCACCAGGTGCCGCGAGTCCGGGCCGAGCTGCCCGGCGGCCACCTCCTCGTCGAGCAGCAGCTGGACGCTGGCGCGGGCCGTGACGGCGGCCGCGATGCGCTCCCGGTTGGCCCGCACCGCGTCGGTGTCGGCGGTGGCGCGGGTGTTGGCCAGCAGCAGGCCGGCCAACCGCTCCGGGTGGCGGCGGGCGAAGGCCAGCGCCGCGTAGCCGCCCATGGAGAGCCCGCCGACCACCGCCCGGTCGATGCCGGCCGCGTCCAGCAGCAGCGCGAGGTCGTCGGCCACCAGGTCCAGCGAGGGCTCGTCGGCGCCCAGCTCGGTGCCGCCGAAGCCGCGCTGGTCCGGGGCGATCACCCGGGCCTCGTCACCGGTGCGACCGGGCAGCGCGTCCAGTTGGGCGGACCACATCGAGGCGTTCAGCGGGAAGGCGTGCAGCAGCACGAGTGGGGTTCCGGTACCGCTCTCGCGGACCGACACTGCGGAGGGGAGCTGGGTCATGGGCCCACCGTATTCCGGCACGCCCGGCGGGCCCACTCAGCGGGCCGCGATATCCCCTTTGTCCTAGCCTGACTGAGAGTAAGGGAGCGCGAATGATCGAGTTGCACGACCTGACAAAACGTTACGGCAAGACACTCGCGGTGGACCGGCTCAGCTTCAGGGTCCCCCAGGGCGTGGTGACCGGCTTCCTCGGCCCCAACGGCGCCGGCAAGTCGACCACCATGCGCATGATCCTCGATCTCGACCGCCCCACCGGCGGCCGCGTCACCATCGACGGCAAGCGCTACGGGCAGCTCAGCGAGCCGCTCAAGTACATCGGCGCGCTGCTGGAGGCCAAGGCCGTCCACCCCGGCCGCACCGCCCGCGACCACCTGCTCTGGCTCGCCCAGAGCAACCGGATCCCGGAGCGCCGGGTGGACGAGGTGCTCGGCCTGGTCGGCCTCACCCCGGTCGGCCGCAAGCGGGCCCGCGGCTTCTCGCTCGGCATGGGCCAGCGCCTGGGCATCGCCTCGGCGCTGCTCGGCGACCCGGAGATCGTGATGTTCGACGAACCGGTCAACGGCCTCGACCCGGAGGGCATCCTCTGGATCCGCAACCTGATGAAGCGGCTCGCCTCCGAGGGCCGGACGGTCTTCGTCTCCTCGCACCTGATGAGCGAGATGGCCGTCACCGCCGACCACCTGGTGGTCATCGGCCGGGGCCGGCTGCTCGCGGACCTGCCGATGCCGGAGTTCATCCGCCGCAACTCCCGCTCCGCCGTGCGGCTGCGCAGCCCGCACCCGGAGCGTCTGCTCGACGTCCTGGCCGACGCCGGGATCCGGCACGAGCCGGGCCCGGAGGGCTCCTACGAGGTGGTCGACGGCGATCTCGCCAGGATCGGCGACCTGGCGGCGGCGCACGGCGTCGTGCTGCACGAACTCAGCCCGCAGCAGGCCTCGTTGGAGGAGGCGTTCATGCAGATGACGGCCGACTCGGTGGAGTACCACGCGGGTGACGGCCCGGGCCGCGACGCGGCCGGCGCGCCCGGCACGTGGGGTGCCGGGTGGAAGGCGGACGGCGCCCGGCAGGCCGCGGCGGCCCGGCAGGAGGAGAACTGAGATGACGTCCTTCCCCGCGATCCTGCGCTCCGAGTGGACGAAGATCCGCAGCGTCCGCTCGACGGTCTGGACGCTCGCGCTGGCCTTCGTCGTCACGGTCGGCATCGGTGCGCTGCTGTCCCTGCTCACCAACAACAACTTCTCCGAGTTCCGGCGCAACGAGGAGTCCCCGTTCGACGCCACCGGCACGGCCTTCTCCGGCATCATGCTCGGCGAGCTCGCCATCATCGTCTTCGGCGTGCTGGCGATCGGCAACGAGTACAGCAGCGGCATGATCCGGGTCACCCTGGCGGCCGTCCCTCAGCGCGGCACCCTGCTGGCGGGCAAGGCCGCGGTGCTCGGCGGACTGGCCCTGGCGGTCTCGCTGGTGACGGCCTTCGTCACCTTCTTCGTCGGCCAGTCGCTGCTCGGCTCGCACTCCACCGGCCTCGGTGAACCGCACGTGCTGCGCGCGGTGTTCGGCGCCGCGCTGTACCTGACGATGCTCTGCCTGTTCTCGGCCGGCGTCACCACGATGCTGCACAACCAGACGCTCGCCCTGGGCGTGCTGGTGCCGTTCTTCTTCCTGCTGTCGCCGATCCTCTCGGCGGTGCCGAAGGTCAAGACGCTGGCCCACTACTTCCCGGACTACGCGGGCTCCCGGATGCTGCTGGTGTACGAGCAGCACGGCCAGCCGTACGGGCCGTGGGCCGGCTTCGCGATCTGCCTGGCCTGGACGCTCGCGGCCCTGCTCGGCGGTGCGCTGGTGCTCAAGAAGCGGGACGCCTGAACGGGTTCAGTAGCGGGGGGCGCCGCGGCCGCGCAGCACGTTGGAGGCCCGGCGCTCGCGCGCCCCCCAGCAGGCCCGGTGCCAGTGCCGACGGTCGTCCACGCCGGCGCCGTGCATCGGCCAGGCCACCACGTGGCCCACGCCGGGCGGGATCTCCTGGTCGCAGCCGGGGCAGCGGTAGTGCCGCCCGGCCGTCCCGGCCACCGTCTGGACCACCCAGTCGTCGCCCTGGTAGCTCTCGGTGCGGCGCAGCGATCCGCCGAGCGGTGCGGCCGGTTCGGCGCTGTCGCGGGGGTCGGCGGTCTTGATCCGGTTGCGGCGCGGCGACACGTCGGCATACCTCTCTTCCGGGGGGATCGGGCCGTTCCAGCCTACGGCCGCCCGGCCCTCCCGGAGGCCTCTATCACGGCATCGCCCGGTGGTCCCGGGTTTTTGCCGAGATCCACCCGATCTTCGGGGAAATTCGGGTTTCCGCGTGCCGTTGGCACATGACATCGGATACCCACGAGGGGAACAGGCGGGGCCCGCAAACCCTGCGTGCACCCGAGGAGGCCCCATCCATGACCAAGACCAGCGCCCGCGCCGAGACCCGTCGCCCCGTCGGGGTCCGGCCGCCCGCAGCCGGCGCGGCCCTGACCGCCGTCACCCCGGTGGCGGCCGCCGGCGAGCCGTTGCCGCTCCCCCAGCGGGCCGGCGCGCTGCCGGCGGACACCGCTCCGGTACGGGTCGGCGCGTTCCTGCTGTCCGCGCAGTTCCCCGGGCAGACGCACGGCGAGGTGCTGGACCGCACCGTCCGGGCCGCCGTCGAGGCCGAACGGGCCGGCCTGGACAGCGTCTGGCTGGCCGAGCACCACTTCGTCCCGTACGGCGTCTGCCCCAATGCGGCCACGATGGCCGGGCTGCTGCTGGGCCGGACCCGCCGGATCGGTGTCGGCACGGCGGTGAGCGTGCTCTCCACCACCCACCCGGTGGCGCTCGGCGAGCAGGCCGCGCTGCTGCACCTCACCTCCGGCGGGCGGTTCACGCTCGGGGTGGGCCGCGGTGGGCCGTGGATCGACCTGGACGTGTTCGGCAGCGGTGTGGAGGCCTTCGAGAACGGCTTCGCGGAACGGCTGGAGCTGCTGCTGCGCTGGCTGCGCGGCTCCCGGGTGGGCGCGGACGGCCCGCAGTTCTCCTTCCCCGAGGTGGCGGTGGTGCCGCGGGCCGCCGAGCCCCTGCGCCGGTCGGGCCTGGGGAGTTGGCTCGGCCTCGGCGAGACCGCCGGCCCGGTGCGCCTGCCGCGCCAGCGCCAGGACGTCGAGGGCCTCGGCGGTGAGGGCCCCGGCGAGGAGCTGACCGCGTCCGGGCGGCCGGTGGCGGGGCCGCCGGTGGTGGTCGCCTGCACCTCGCCGGGCGGGGTGCGGCTCGCCGCCGAACGCGGCCTGCCGATGCTGCTCGGCATGCACTCGGGCGACGAGGACAAGCTGCAGATGCTGGAGCTGTACCGCACCGCCTGGCTGGCCGCGGGGCGCAGCGAGGAGCAGCTGCGCCGGGTCGGCCGCCAGCACGTCGCGGCCGGGGTGGCGCAGGTCGACGACCGCACCTCGGCGGCGAGGGCCACCCTGCTGAACGCGATGCCGGGGTGGTTCGAGTACGGGCTCGGCGCCCACCGCACCGTGGACGGCCGGGAGCGCAAGATGCGCGATCCGCGCCAGTACACCGAACTCCTCTGCGACCTGCACGCGGTGGGCACCCCGCGGCAGTGCGCCGACAAGCTGCTGGCCACCGCCGAGCGGACCGGCATCCGCCGCTTCGCGCTGCTCGCGGAGGGCAGCGGGGACAACGAGGCCACCCTGCACAACATCGCCCGGCTCGGCTCCGAGGTGCTGCCGCAGCTGGCGTGAGCCCGCCCGGGCCGCCTCCCCTCCCCCCGCACCGGGGGACGGGGGCGACCCGACGGCGTGCCCGGTCCTGCGACCGGTCAGCAGTCCCGGAGTTCCTCGGACTGGTTCAGCAGCTGCTCCCGGACCGAGGTGAAGCGGGTGTGCCGCGCCTCGTTGGCCTCCGACGGCAGGAAGACCGCCACCCGGTGACAGTTCTGGAAGGCCAGCCGCACCCCGAAGTGCCGCTGCAGGGCCCCCCGGATGGCGTCGCTGGCGAGCGCGCGCAGGAGCTGGCCGCGGGCCTGCTCGCTGGGCGGCGGTACCTGGTTGTCGGCGAAGTCGGTGCCGTCGACCTTCGCCTGGGCGACCAGCGAGCTGATCAGGTCCCAGGCGTACGGCAGGGAGACGCGGACGCAGTCGACGAATTCCCGCTCGTCGACCTCGCCCCGCTCGGCCTTCTCGAGCAGGGCCGGTGAGACGTCGAGCGACATGGGTTCTCCTCTCGCGGTCCACCCGTGCGGCGCCCGGGTGGTCATGCGTAGTCCAAAGCTCACAGTGAGGGTGGGCGGTCGCGCGTGGTGTCCGGAACACCGTGGGACGGGAGTTTCCGGCACCCGGGCGAGGGCGGTGGCGCAACGGGACGTGACGCCCCGAACACCGACCGCGCTCAGAACAGCGTGGCAGTCAACGGCGGACCGGGTCGGTCATTCCTGGGGATTGCTTGGGAAATACGCCGTGGTGCACCAGATTGGCCGGATCCCGTCGGATCGTTCATCTGAAGTCTCCATCCCCGTTGACAGCGATCCCGCAAGCGTGCCGTCACACACGGTAGCTACCCCAGGGTGCGGGCGCCAGACCGCGGCGTGCGGTACCGGGATTGCCGAACCTCCATGTTCGCGGGGTTCGCGGTTTCTTCACCCGGTCGTCGTGGAATCGCATCAACTGGCCCCGGTGGGCTAGCGTGGTCGACCGTGCGTCTCGTAATTGCCCGCTGCTCAGTCGACTATGCCGGTCGGCTCTCCGCCCATCTGCCCTCCGCCACCAGGCTCATCCTGGTCAAGGCCGACGGCAGCGTCAGCATCCACGCCGACGACCGCGCCTACAAGCCGCTCAACTGGATGTCCCCGCCGTGCGCCCTCAAGGAGGCCGACGGGGTCTGGACGGTGGAGAACAAGGCCGGCGAGAAGCTCATCATTACGCTGGAGGAGGTGCTGCACGACTCGTCCCACGAGCTCGGGGTCGACCCGGGCCTGATCAAGGACGGCGTCGAGGCGCACCTCCAGGAGCTGCTCGCGGACCGGATGGAGGTGCTCGGCGCCGGCTGGTCGCTCATCCGCCGCGAGTACCCGACCGCGATCGGCCCGGTCGACATCCTCTGCCGCGACTCCGACGGCGCCACGGTCGCCGTCGAGATCAAGCGCCGCGGCGAGATCGACGGCGTCGAGCAGCTCACCCGCTACCTCGAACTCCTCAACCGGGACCCGCTGTTGGCCCCGGTCAAGGGCGTCTTCGCCGCGCAGGAGATCAAGCCCCAGGCCCGTGTGCTGGCCATCGACCGGGGCATCGGCTGCGTGGTGCTGGACTACGACGAGCTGCGCGGCATCGACGACGACAAGCTCAAGCTGTTCTGACCGGTCACCCCTGCGACGGGCTCGTCGTCCCCGTCGGGCTCGCCGTACCGGACGGGCTCGGCGTTCCGCTCGGACCAGCGGTGGGCGGCGAGGACGGCGTGCCGGTCGGGCTCGGCGAGCTCGAACTGCTCGACGGCTTCGGCGGCCCGGGCGTCGGGCCCCCGCCCGGCTGCGGACCGGTCGGCGGGGCCGGCGGCTGCGACTGACCGGGCGTCGGCTGCTGGGACGGCGGCTGCGACGGCTGCGCGCTCTCCGAGGCACTGCTGCTCGGCCCGCGGCTCGGCTTCCGGGAGGGCGACGCGCTCGGGGAGCGGGACGCACTGCCGCTCGCCGAGGGCTCCGGGCTGGTCCCGTCCGCCGCCGGGCTGCTGCTCGCGTCCGTCCCCGTCGCGCCGGGCGTGGCCGGGGAGCCGCTGGTGTGCGGCACCGGCAGCGGCGCGTCCTGGGCCCCGCCGGGCTCGTCGAGCCGGCTGTGCGGGTCGTTGCCCTGGTGCTGCTCCGGCCCGGTGGCGCTCAGCGCCACCGCCGTGGTGAGCGCCCCGAGCGCGAGCACGGCCGCCGACGCGGTGATCACCCGGCGCCGGCGGCTGGCCCGCAGGCGCGACGGCACCTTGTTGGCGATCGCCCGGATGACGGGTCGCCGGGTGGGCGCGGGGGCCGGCGCCGCCTCCAACTGCCGCCCGTCGGCACGCAGCAGGTCCAGCATCCGGCGCGCCGCCGCCACACCGCGCTGCTCCCCGGCGGTGGCCCGCAGGGTGAGCGCGGTCTCCAGCTCGGCCATCGCCCTGGACGGCTCGCGGACGCAGAAGGCGTGCACGCCCGACTCGTGGTGGAACCAGGCCTGGTCGGTCGCCGAGCCGGAGCGGCGGGCCGCCTCCAGCCCCAGTTCCAGGACCCGCTCCCAGGCGCCCCAGCGCAGCGAGAGCGCCAGGGCCGGCGCGGCGGCCCTGGCCAGCCGCACCACCGCCTCGTGCCGCCCGGCCTCCCGGTCGGCGAGCAGGACGCCGATCAGCACCTCGGCCTCGGCCGCGACCTGCTCCAACGACACCGAGCTGTGGCCGACCCACCAGGCGAAGTGCTGGGCGGCGCCGTCCAGACAGCCGCGGGCCGGCCAGTGCGGGGCGAGCAGTTCGAGCACCCCGGCGGTCAGCCGGTGGTGCCCGCCGATGGACACCGCCAGTCCGGCGTCGACGAGTTCGGCGAGCGCGCTCTCGGCCTGCCCGACGTCGATCAGCGCGGGCAGGTGCGGTGCGGTGGGGCACTCGCCGCCGAGCGCCACGGCGAGCCGCAGGACGGCCTGTGCGGGCTCGCTCAGCCCCTCGGCGAGCCGGACGGCGGGCGAGGCGGTCTCGGCGACGGAGGGCAGCGGGACGGTCCGCCGCAGCTCGTTCTCGCGGACCGCCGGGTCGGGGTCGTGGACGGGCTCCTCGACGGCGCCGAAGACCCCCATCCGGTCCTCCTCGGCGGCGACCAGGGCGTCCACCGAGACGTCCCGCTGGCGCAGCAGTGCGGCGGCCTGGACGAAGCGCAGCGGCAGGCCCTCGGACTCGAACCAGAGGTCGACCGCCCAGGCCTTCTCGGCGACGTCCAGCGGCCGGCCGGCCTGCCGGGCGGAGAGCGCGAGGCAGGCTGCGCGGGAGAGCCCGGCGACCAGGTGGTCCTGCAACCGGGAGCCGATCGGCAGCGCCGCGCTGCCGGGGGCGACGCAGACCAGGAAGGCGCAGCCGGGGGCGGCGGCGAGCAGCTCCTCCAGCTCGGCGGCGGACTGCTCGGCGTCGTCGACGACCACGATCGCGCGGACCTCGGCGAGGTGGGCGGCCGACTGGCCCGGGTCCGGCCGGAAGCCGGGGGCGTGGTGGGTGGCCGCGAAGAGGTCCTGGAGGAGGTCCGCGGGGGTGCGGCGGTGTCCGCAGAGCTGGACGACGCCACCGGGGGCGAGGTCGGCCGCGGCTTCGGCGACGGCCGACAGCAGCGCGCTGCGGCCCGAGCCTGCCTGGCCGACCAGGCGTATCGAGCGGCCCTCGGCGAGCAGGCCGAGGAGTTCGGCGATGTCGGCCTCGCGGTCGAGCAGCGGCAGGTCGGCCGGGCCGGTGCCGAGGGCGAGCGGGCCGACCGCGCGGCCGACGCCGCCGACCGGGCCGCGGGCGGGCTCGCTGCGTTCGATCCGGCGCGGGCGGGGGCGCCACTCCTCGGGGCAGGGTCTGAACTCGGAACCGTCCGGGGCGCCGACGCCGACCAGCAGGCCTCCGGAGACCAGTTCGCCGCCCCGGGTGCGGACGGCCTCCTGCCGGAACTCCCCGGTTGGCTGTGCCACGTTCTGCTCCGCCTCGTGCTCGGCCGCCGGCGCCCGCTCCGGCCGGCTGACGTCTCGGTCGCGGCCGCGTGCGGGCGTGGGGGCAGTCGTGCGGGAAGCAGTCGTGCCGGGGCGGCCGTCGTTTCTGACGGGCAGACTCTCGCACATCCGGGCCCGCCCGTGCAGGGCGGACCCGTGCGGGGACCGTGCGGGAACCGGAGGACGACCCCGCGCGGGGACCGTGCGGGAACTAGAGGACGACCCCGTGCGGCTCGGCGATCCCGCCGTCGACGGCCAGGATGCGGTGCAGTTTGGTGGCCACCAGCAGCCGTTGGAGCTGGGCCGGAACGGAGCGGAGCACCAGGCGTCGGCCGATCCGGCCGGCCCGGCGGTGGGTGCCCATGATGACGCCGAGTCCGGTGGCGTCCCAGAACTCCAGCCGAGCGAGGTCGAGCACGAGGTCGCCGAGGCCGCCGTCCACGGCCTGGTGCAGCTGGACGCGCGCGTCGGCGGCGGTGCGCACGTCGAGGCGGCCTTCGATGGCCAGCGCCGTGTGGTCGCCGGTGATGCGCATGCTCTCCTCCTTCGCCTGGCTGGCCCGGTACGGGATGGTTCCGCCCCGGCCGTGCCGGTCCGGGGGTCGCAGGGGTCCGTCCGGGCGGATCGCGGCCGGTGGGCCGCTCGGCTCGCGCGCCGCGCCCGGGCCCGGTCGGAATGCCGGGTTCCCCCTCATCTGACGGCGGATCAGCATCGCGGGTTGCTGGTTCCGGTCAGATCTGAAGCAACTTCACTCGTCCGAGGGAATATACGCAGGAAGTCTCCACACCTACGCTCGATTACCGCCCAAATCACCCGTCTGCGGCACCCGGCGTGAGGAAACTCACCCGGCCCCGAGCGGCCGGGTCGTACGATGCTCCGACCGCACGGCCCGCCCGCTCGCCCGGCCCGTGGTTCAGGCGCGGCGACGGCTCACTTGCCCGGGTACGGGTAGAACCCGCGGCCGCTCTTGCGGCCGAGGTCGCCGGCGGTGACCATGCGCGCCATGATCTCCGGGGCGGCGAACTTCTCGTCCTGGGTCTCCTCGTAGATGTTGCGGGCGGCGTGCAGCAGGATGTCCACGCCGGTCAGGTCGGCGGTCTCCAGCGGGCCCATCGGGTGACCGAAGCCGAGGCGGCAGGCGGTGTCGATGTCCTCGGCGGTGGCCACGCCGGACTCGTAGAGCTTGGCGGCCTCGACGACCAGGGCGGTGATCAGCCGGGTGGTGACGAAGCCGGCCACGTCGCGGTTGACCACCACGACGTCCTTGCCGACGCCCTCGGCGAAGGCCCGGGCGGCGGCCAGCGTCTCGTCGCTGGTCTTGTAGCCGCGCACCAGCTCGACCAGCTTCATCAGCGGCACCGGCGAGAAGAAGTGCACGCCGACGACCGACTCGGGGCGCTGCGTGGCGGCGGCGATCCGGGTGATCGGGATGGCGGAGGTGTTGGAGGCCAGCACCGCGCCGTCCTTGGCGAGCTTGTCGAGCTCGCGGAAGACGCCCTCCTTGACCTCCAGCTTCTCGAACACGGCCTCGACCACGATGTCGGCCTCGGCGACGGCGCCCAGGTCGGTGGTGGTGGTGATCCGGCCCAGCGCGGCCTCGGCGTCCTCGGCGCTCAGCCGGCCCTTGGCGACGAACTTCTCGTAGGACGCGCGGATCCCCGCGAGACCCCGCTGCAGCGCCTCCTCGGTGACGTCCCGCAGCACCACCGGGTGACCGGCCTGCGCGGACACCTGGGCGATGCCGGCGCCCATCAGGCCGGCACCGATCACGGCGATCTGCTTGCTGGACGCATTGCTCATGGCTGGGTCTCCCGATGCCGTCGCCGCCCTGGGGGCGGGCCCTGAAGGCGGCTCAGGGCAGGGGTCACCGCCGCAGGAGCCGCGTCGCTCGTTGCCCGGACTCTAATGCCGAATCCGCCCCCGTGGTGGCAATCGGGAGTGTGATCTGTGACCGACCTGGTCGGTCGAACCAGATGCTCCCCGGCTCGTCAGACGGTCAGTCCGAGGTCCTGGGCGAGGATCGCCGCCTGCACCCGGCTGCGCAGCCCCAGCTTCGCCAGGATCCGGCTGACGTGCGTCTTGGTGGTCGCCTCCGCCATCTCCAGCCGCGCCGCGATCTCCCCGTTGGACATCCCGGCCCCGAGGCAGGCCAGCACCTCCCGCTCGCGGGGGGTCAGCCCGGCCACCGCGCCCCGGGCCTCCGGCGCCACCGGCCGCTCCGGGCGGGCGAAGGCCCCGATCAGCCGCCTGGTCACCGAGGGCGCCAGCATGCCGTCCCCGCGCGCCACCGTCCGGACGCCCTCGACCAGGGTGTCCGCCTCCAGGTCCTTCAGCAGGAAGCCGGCCGCGCCGGCGCGCAGCGCGCCGTAGACGTACTCGTCCAGGTCGAAGGTGGTCAGCACGAGCACCTGGGCGGCTCCGGCGTCGACCACCCGGCGGGTCGCCGAGACGCCGTCCAGGCGGGGCATCTGCACGTCCATCAGCACCACGTCCGGGCGCAGCTCCAGCGCCATCCGGACGGCCTCCTCGCCGTCGGCCGCCTGCCCGACCACCTCGACGTCCGGCTCCGCCCGCAGGATCATCACCAGCGCCGCCCGCACCGCGGCCTGGTCCTCGGCCACCAGCACCCGGATCGTCATTCCCGTCCCTCCGTCCGCCCGTCGCGCGGCAGCACCGCGCGCACGCTCCAGTACCCGTCCCGCGGCCCGGCCTCGAAGCTGCCGCCGAGCAGCCCGGCCCGTTCCGCCATGCCGACCAGCCCGGCCCGGGCCCCGGGCAGCGCACGGCCGGCCCCGCCCCGGTACGGACTGTCCACGGCGATCGCCAGCTCCGCGGGGCCGAACTCCAGCCGCAGGCTGACCAGCCCGGGGCCGGCGTGCTTGAGCGCGTTGGTCAGCGACTCCTGGACGATCCGGTACGCGGCCAGGCCGACCGGTACCGGGACGTCCCCGCGCTCGCCCTGCTCGGTCAGCTCGAAGTCCAGCCCGACGGCGTGGCCGGCCGCCCGGGCCTTGGCCAGCAGCGCGTCGACCGCGGCCAGGTCCGGCGCCGCGTACGACTCGTCCGCCTCGCCCCCGCCGCTGTCCCGCAGCAGTCCGATCATGCGGCGCATTTCGGCCAAACCCTGGACGCTGTTCTCCCGGATCACCGCCAGCACCTCGACCAGCGGATCGTCCGCGGCCAGCCGCCGGCGCCGGGCCACCGACTGCGCTCCCGTCGCGTGGATCGCGATCGCGGACAGGTGGTTGGCCACCACGTCGTGCAACTCCCTTGCCATCCTGGCCCGTTCGGCCACCACCGCCTCGCGGCGGTCCATCTCCGAGAGCAGTGCGGTCTGTTCGGCCCGCAGCCGTTCGGCCTCCGCCTCCTGCCGGTGCTTGCGCACCACGTCACCCGTCCACACCGGCGCCAGGAAGACCAGCGAACTGACCACCGCGACCAGCAGCCCGGCCGAGGTGCCCTGGTAGATCGCCGTCAGCGTGGCGAGCACCAGCACCGTGGACCCGCCGGTCAGGTGCAGCACCCGCGACATCCGGCGGTTGCCGTAGATCACCGCCGCGTACAGCAGGTCGGTGTACATGATCAGGGTCGCCAGCAGGCTCCCCGCGAACAGGCTCGCCACGAAGGCCAGACCGCCCACCGACACCGCCAGCACCGGCCTGGTCCGCCGGACCAGCTCCAGCCCCGCCATCACCAGCATCGGCGGCAGCACCGCCCACAGCGGCACCCGGTCGGCGCGGTCGTACACCCCGAAGGCGATCAGCACCGCGCCGCCGACCAGCCCGCACAGGGCGATCAGCCGGTCAAGCAGGTGCGGGGGCAGGGAAGGTCGCGGCACACCCCCATCCCACCATCCCGGACGGCCCGCCCGGCTCCGGTGCGGGGAGGAGCCGGCTACATCGAAGGATGCAGTCGGGGACGGCACCCGGCGACGACGACACGGCCGCGCACCCCCGCGAGGCTGGGAACACCGCCGACCGACCGGGAGCAGAACGTGATCATCACACTCATCGTCGCGGCCGAGGTCTCGTGGTGGATCGTGCTCGGCCTCGCCCTCGCCACCCGCTACCTGCTGCGGTGGCGCCGCGCCAGCACCGCGCTGCTGCTCGGCCTGCCGACCGTCGACCTCGTCCTCTACGCGCTCGCCGTCCTCGACCTGCGCGGCGGCGCCACCGCGAGCTGGACGCACGCCCTCGCGGCGAGCTACACCGGGTTCTCCGTCGGCTACGGGCCCTCCCTGGTCCGCTGGGCCGACCAGCGCTTCCAGCACCGCTTCGCCGGCGGCCCCGAGCCGCTGCCCGCGCCCAAGTACGGCCCCGAGCGGACCAGGCACGAGTGGCGGATCGCCGGCCGCACGGTGGTCTCGGCGGCGATCACGCTGGGCCTGATCACCCTGCTCGTGCCGCTCTCCGCGGGCTCCGCGCACTTCGGCACCTTCACCCAGTGGTACGTGAAGCTGGGCATCGCGGCCGTCGTCAACCTCGTCGTCGCCGGCTGCTACTCGGTGTGGCCGAAGGAGGCCCCGGCCGGCGTCCTGGTGGTCGACGGCCGGGCGGTCGAGCGGCCCGTCCCGGAGAAGCGGCCCTGAGGCGCTCCGCCCGTGGTCGTCAGCGGTTCTCGCCGGGCACCCAGAGCACGTCGCCGCGCTCCTTGTTGGCCGCCCGGGCCAGGATGAACAGCAGGTCGGAGAGGCGGTTGAGGTACTTCGCGGTCAGCGGGTTGACGGTGTCGCCGTGCTCCGCGATGGCCGCCCAGGTGGACCGCTCGGCCCGCCGCACCACGGTGCAGGCCAGGTGCAGGTGGGCCGCACCGGGGGTGCCGCCGGGCAGGATGAAGCTGCGCAGCTTCTCCAGCTGCGCCAGGTAGTGGTCGCAGTCCCCCTCCAGCCGGTCGATGTACGACTGGAGCACCCGCAGCGGCGGGTACTGCGGGTCCGGCACGACCGGCGTGGAGAGGTCCGCGCCCACGTCGAAGAGGTCGTTCTGGATCCGGACGAGCACGGCCACGACGTCCTCGGGCAGCGCGCCCGCGGCCACCGCCACCCCGATCGCCGCGTTGGCCTCGTTGGCGTCGGCGTACGCCACCAGCCGCGGGTCGGTCTTGCTGGTCCGGCTCATGTCGCCGAGCGCGGTGGTGCCGTCGTCGCCGGTACGGGTGTAGATGCGCGTCAGATTGACCATGCGGACACCCTAGCCCCGGACGTTAGGCCGCGTTAACTCCCCCACCCCGAGGGTCCCGTCGCTACGCGACGTTGACCTCCCCCAGCCTCCGGCCGGGAGGTACCCCCACCCCCAGCCTCCGGCCGGGGGGACCCCCACCCCGAGGGTCTCGTCGCTACGCGACGTTGACTCCCCCAGCCTCCGGCCGGGAGGTACCCCCACCCCCAGCCTCCGGCCGGGAGGTACCCCCACCCCGAGGGTCTCGTCGCTACGCGACGTTGACCCTCTGCCCGGGCGGGGCGGCTTCGAGCCAGGCGAGGAAGCCGGTGAGCGCGTCCTCGCTCATGGCGAGCTCCAGCGGCGCCCCGTTGTGCAGGCAGCGCAGCACCACCGAGCCGGAGAGCAGCGCGAGCTCCTCCTGGCCCTCGGGGTAGCGCCGGCCGAGGACCTCGATCTCCCGGCGGGGCAGCACCTTGCGGGGGCGGGGGGCGTAGGAGAAGACCCGGAACCACTCGATCGAGTCGCCGCTGTAGCGGCCGATACCAAAAACCCACCCCTTGCCGTCGGTCTGGGGGACCGGGGCCGAGGTGGGTTTGCCGTTCTCGTCGAGGTCGGGCTGCGTCGAGGCGTCGGCGGGCATTTTGAGGCGGTAGCTGCAGTCGAACGTGCCACCGACGCGCTGGATCAATCGGCGGCGTACCGCGAACGCCACCAGGCCGATCACACCCAGTGCCACGACCGCCGCACACACCACAAGCGCGAGGACCATGCTCACCTACCTCCTCGCTACCCGCGTTCCCCGTATCGGTCGTATCAAGCGACCGCGTTGACCTACCAACTACGACGACAGTCCCGGGGTCACGCTCACGCGTCCCCGGGACCGTCGGTCGACCCCGCTGAAACCGGGGTCCGGCGTACTCAGACGTGCGCCTTGAGGCCGTTCGCCGCGAACAGCCGGACCTCGGCGCGACGCTCGGCGTGCGCGTCCAGGTCGGACTTGGCCTGCTCCAGTGCACGCTCGGCACGCGCGACGTCGATCTCGTCCGCCAGCTCGGCGATCTCCGCGAGCAGAGACAGCTTGTTGTCGGCGAAGGAGATGAAGCCGCCGTGCACAGCGGCGATGACGGTGCCGCCGTCCACCGTGCGGATGGTGACCGGACCGGTCTCCAGCACGCTCAGCACCGGGGTGTGGCCCGGCATGATGCCGGTGTCACCGGAGGCCGTACGGGCGACGACGATGGTGGCCGCACCGGACCACACCTTGCGGTCGGCTGCGACCAGCTCGACGTGCAGCTCAGCCAACGTGGGCTCCTAGGCTCATGCAACCCCCGATTACTCGGGAGTTTCGGTAAGAATAACGGCCCCGCACCTCCGGCATGAAACCGGCGGCGCGGATTTGACCGGAATCACAGCCGATGCGACGCGAGGGGTGGGCCCCAGACTCGGGGGCCACCCCTCACGGTCACTCGGCTGCTACCGGCCGCGACTACTTCTTCGCCAGCTCGGCGGCGTTCTTCTCGAGGTCCTCGATGCCACCGCACATGAAGAAGGCCTGCTCCGGGACGGAGTCGTACTTGCCGTCCGCGATCGCGTTGAACGCCTCGATGGTCTCCGACAGCGGAACGGTCGAGCCGTCGACGCCGGTGAACTGCTTCGCCACGTAGGTGTTCTGCGAGAGGAAGCGCTCGATGCGACGGGCGCGGTGCACCGTGATCTTGTCTTCCTCGGACAGCTCGTCCATACCGAGGATGGCGATGATGTCCTGCAGGTCCTTGTACTTCTGCAGGATCCCCTTGACGCGGACGGCCGTGTCGTAGTGGGTCTGCGCGATGTACCGCGGGTCGAGGATGCGGGACGTGGAGTCCAGCGGGTCGACGGCCGGGTAGATGCCCTTCTCCGAGATCGGGCGCGACAGAACGGTCGTCGCGTCCAGGTGGGCGAAGGTGGTGGCCGGGGCCGGGTCGGTCAGGTCGTCCGCGGGGACGTAGATCGCCTGCATCGAGGTGATCGAGTGACCGCGGGTCGAGGTGATGCGCTCCTGCAGGAGGCCCATCTCGTCGGCCAGGTTCGGCTGGTAGCCCACCGCGGAGGGCATGCGGCCGAGCAGGGTCGACACCTCGGAACCGGCCTGGGTGAACCGGAAGATGTTGTCGATGAAGAGGAGCACGTCCTGCTTCTCGACGTCACGGAAGTACTCCGCCATGGTCAGCGCGGAGAGCGCGACGCGCAGACGGGTGCCCGGCGGCTCGTCCATCTGGCCGAAGACCAGCGCGGTCTTGTCCAGAACGCCCGAGTCGACCATCTCGTGGATGAGGTCGTTGCCCTCACGGGTGCGCTCGCCGACGCCGGCGAACACGGAGACACCACCGAAGTTCTCGGCGACGCGGTAGATCATCTCCTGGATCAGAACGGTCTTGCCGACACCGGCACCACCGAACAGACCGATCTTGCCACCCTGGACGTACGGGGTGAGCAGGTCGATGACCTTGATGCCGGTCTCGAACATCTCGGTCTTCGACTCGAGCTCGGCGAAGTTCGGGGCCTTGCGGTGGATCGGCCAGCGAACCTCGACCTGCGAGTCGAACTCCGCCTTGTCGACGTTCAGCACCTCACCGAGGGCGTTGAAGACCTTGCCCTTGGTGATCTGGCCGACGGGGACGGAGATCGCCGCACCGGTGTCGGACACCTGCGCGCCGCGGACCAGGCCGTCGGTCGGCTGCATCGAGATGCCGCGGACCAGGCCGTCGCCGAGGTGCTGGGCGACCTCGAGGGTGAGGGTCTTCTTGCCCGAGCCGTCGGGGTTGTCCACCTCGACGTGCAGGGCGTTGAACATGTCCGGAATAGCGTCGACGGGGAACTCCACGTCGACGACCGGGCCGATGACCCGCGCGACGCGGCCCGTCGCCGTGGTCGGCTCAACAGTGGTAGTCATACTCATTCGCTCCCGCGGCTAGCGTCAGCGAGGGCGTTGGCCCCGCCGACGATCTCGCTGATTTCCTGGGTGATCTCGGCCTGACGGGCCGAGTTGGCAAGCCGCGTGAGCGACTTGATGAGCTCGCCGGCGTTGTCGGTCGCGCTCTTCATCGCACGCCGTCGCGCGGCGTGCTCGGAGGCGGCCGACTGCAGGAGAGCGCTGTAGATCCGGCTCTCGACGTACCGCGGGAGGAGCGCGTCCAGGACGCCCTCCGCCGACGGTTCGAAGTCGTACAGCGGGAAGATCTCCGGCTTGGCCGACTGCTGGACCTCGTCCAGCTTCAGCGGCAGCAGCCGCGCCTCGACCGCGGTCTGCGTGAGCATCGACTCGAACTCGGTCGAGACGAGGTGGATCTCGTCCACACCGCCGGTCTCGGCGGTGAAGGCCGCGATCAGCTCGGCCGCGACGGCCTTCGCGTCACCGTAGCTCGGCTTGTCCGAGAAGCCCGTCCACGACTGGCCCACCGCGAGGTCGCGGAAGGTGTAGTACGACAGACCCTTCCGGCCGATGATGTAGGTCACCACGTCCTTGCCCTCGCCGCGCAGGCGCTCGGTGAGCACCATGGAGGCCTTGATGGCGTTGGACGAGTAACCGCCGGCCAGGCCGCGGTCCGCCGTGATCAGCAGGACGGCGGCGCGCGAGGCCGAGGGGTTCTCGGTGGTGAGCGGGTGCTTGGCGTTGGACCGGGTGGCCACCGCCGTCACCGCCCGGGTGAGCTCGTCGGCGTACGGAGTGGAGGCGGCCACCGCGCGCTGCGCCTTACCGATGCGCGCCGCGGAGATCATCTCCATCGCCTTGGTGATCTTCTTCGTCGCGGTGACAGAGCGGATCCGGCGCTTGTAGACCCGAAGCTGTGCTCCCATGGGTCGTTACGTCCTTTCCCTCGTTACCGGACTCAGGCCTGCTCGCCGAGGAGCTTGCCGTCGGCGGTGGTGAAGCCCTGCTTGAAGGCGGCGATCGCGCTGGTGAGAGCGTCGATGGTGCCGTCCTCCAGCTTGCTGGTCTCGACGATGCCGGCCAGCAGGTCCTTGTGCTGCAGGCGCAGGTGGTCCAGGAACTCGCGCTCGAAGCGGCGGATGTCCGCGACCGGGACGTCGTCCAGCTTGCCGGTGGTGCCGGCCCAGATGGAGACGACCTGCTCCTCGACCGGGAACGGCTGGTACTGGCCCTGCTTCAGCAGCTCGACCATGCGCGCACCGCGCTCCAGCTGGGCCTTGGAGGCCGCGTCCAGGTCGGAGCCGAAGCCGGCGAAGGCCTCGAGCTCGCGGTACTGGGCCAGGTCCAGGCGCAGGCGGCCGGCGACCGACTTCATGGCCTTGATCTGGGCCGAGCCACCGACGCGGGAGACCGAGATGCCGACGTTCACGGCCGGGCGGATGCCGGCGTTGAACAGGTCGGACTCCAGGAAGCACTGGCCGTCGGTGATGGAGATGACGTTGGTCGGGATGTACGCCGAGACGTCGTTGGCCTTGGTCTCGATGATCGGCAGACCGGTCATCGAGCCCGCGCCCAGCTCGTCGGAGAGCTTCGCGCAGCGCTCCAGCAGGCGGGAGTGCAGGTAGAAGACGTCACCCGGGTAGGCCTCGCGGCCCGGCGGGCGGCGCAGCAGCAGGGAGACGGAGCGGTAGGCCTCGGCCTGCTTCGACAGGTCGTCGAAGATGATCAGGACGTGCTTGCCGTCGTACATCCACTCCTGGCCGATGGCCGAACCGGTGTACGGGGCGAGGTACTTGAAGCCGGCCGGGTCGGAGGCGGGAGCAGCCACGATGGTGGTGTACTCCAGCGCGCCGGCCTCCTCCAGGGCGCCGCGGACGGACGCGATGGTGGAGCCCTTCTGGCCCACGGCGACGTAGATGCAGCGGACCTGCTTCTTCGGGTCGCCCGAGCGCCAGTTGTCGCGCTGGTTGATGATCGTGTCGATCGCCACCGCGGTCTTGCCGGTCTGGCGGTCGCCGATGATCAGCTGACGCTGGCCACGGCCGATCGGGGTCATCGCGTCGATGGCCTTGATGCCGGTCTGCATCGGCTCGTGGACCGACTTGCGGACCATGACGCCGGGGGCCTGCAGCTCCAGGGCACGGCGGCCGGTGGAGGCGATGTCGCCCAGGCCGTCGATCGGGTTGCCCAGCGGGTCCACGACGCGGCCGAGGTAGCCGTCGCCGACCGGAACCGAGAGGACCTCGCCCGTGCGGCGCACGGTCTGGCCCTCTTCGATGCCACCGAACTCACCGAGGATGACGACACCGATCTCACGGGTGTCGAGGTTCAGCGCGAGGCCGAGCGTGCCGTCCTCGAACTTCAGCAGCTCGTTCGCCATGACCGAGGGCAGGCCCTCGACATGCGCGATGCCGTCCGCTGCGTCAGTGACCGTGCCGACCTCTTCCACAGAAGCGGCGTCCGGCTGGTACGACTGGACAAAGTCGGCCAGCGCGTCCCGGATCTCCTCCGGACGGATCGTAAGCTCCGCCATCAGGCTTCCCTGCTCTCCTAGTTTGCGATCCTCGGCCCGCCATTGAGGGCCGCAAGTATTCGACTCTCGGCCGGGTCTGCCGAACCGGCCGTCCGATGTGCCGGCTCCTGGGGGAACCGGTTTCCCGACCGAGGGTCGGATGTACTGCTTCGGTGCTCAGCCTTCGAGCGACTGGCGAGCGCCTTCGAGGCGGCTCGACACGGTGCCTTCGATGATCTCGTCGCCGATCTGCACCCGGACGCCGCCGACGACCTCGGGGTCGACGTCGATGTTCAGGTGGACCTGGCGGCCGTACATCCGGCCCAGAGCACCGGACAGGCGCTCCTTCTGGGTGTCCGACAGCGGCACCGCGGTGGTGACCAGGGCCACCACGCGGCCGCGGCGAGCGGCGGCGAGCTTGGAGTAGGACTCCAGGCCCTGCTCCAGGCTACGACCACGCGGCGCGTTGACGAGGGCCGTGACGAGTCGCACGGTGCCCGCGTGGGCGCGGCCGCCGAGCAGCTTGCCGATCAGCTCCGCCTTGGCGACGGCACCGGCCTTCGGCTCGGTCAGCGCGGCGCGCAGCTCGTGCGAGCCGCTCACCACCCGGCCGAACCGGAACAGCTCGTCCTCGACGTCGTCCAGGGCGCCGGCCTTGTCCGCACCGATGATCTCCGCGTACGCGGCGAGCTGCTCGGTGGCGTCGACCAGGTCGCGCGAGCCCGACCAGCGGGACCGGGCCAGGCCGGACACGAGGTCGACGGTCTCGCCGGAGACCTGGCCGGTCAGCAGCGAGGAGACCAGCTGGGCCTTGTCCTGGCCGGACCGGGACGGGTCGGTCAGGACACGGCGCAGCGACACCTCACGGTCCAGCAGGGCCGTGACGGCGGTGAGCTCCTCGGCGAGCTTGGCCGCGTCCACCGAGGTGGAGTCGGTCAGGCTCTCCAGGTTCTGCCGGCCGGCGGCGAGGGCCTCACGGCTGGCGCCGATCACTTGGCCGCACCCTGAGCAACGGCGGCCTTGGCCTCCAGCTCGTCCAGGAAGCGGTCGATCACGCCGCTCTGCCGGGCGTGGTCCTCGAGGGACTCACCCACGATGCGGGAGGCCAGCTGGGAGGCCAGCGAACCCACGTCCTGGCGCAGGGCGGCAGTCGCCTGCTTCTTGTCAGCCTCGATCTGGGCGTGACCGGCGGCGACGATGGCCTCGCGCTGGCGCTGGCCCTCCTCGCGCATCTCGGCGAGCTGGGCGGCACCCTGCTCGCGAGCCTGCTCGACGATGCGGGCAGCCTCGTGGCGCGCCTCGGCGAGCTCGGCGCGGTACTGCTCAAGCAGGGCCTGCGCCTCTGCCTGGGCGGCCTCGGCGCGCTCCATCCCGCCCTCGATCGCGTCCCGGCGCTCCGACAGCACCTTCTCGATGCTGGGGAGGAGCTTCTTGCCGAGCAGACCGAAGACGATGAAGAAGCAGAGCAGGCCGATGATGATCTCGGGCCACGCGGGGAGGAGAGGGTTCATCTTCTCCTCGGCCGCGAGCTGGACGATCGCCATGCTCATATCTGGACCTTCCTCAGAAAGGGTCTACGGCGATTACTTGTTGCCGAAGACGAACGGCATGACGATGCCGATGAGGGCGAGCGCCTCGGTCAGCGCGAAGCCGATGAACATGTTGGAGCGGATGAGACCGGCGGCCTCGGGCTGACGGGCCATGGCCTGGACACCGTTACCGAAGATGAGACCGACGCCGATGCCGGGGCCGATGGCGGCGAGGCCGTAGCCGATCGAGGCGACGGAACCGTAGACAGTGCCCTCAGCGAGGATGCTCATTGACGTTGTCCTTTGCAGGGTGGTGAACCGGTGGTGATTGGCCACCGGGCGATCCGGGAGGTTGGTTCAGGGGTGGGGCCGAGGCCCCCTGGCTCAGTGCGACTCTTCGAGGGCACCGGCGATGTAGCTGCTGGCCAGCATCACGAAGATGTAGGCCTGCAGGAACTGGACCAGCAGCTCGAAGGCGGTCAGCGCGACGGCGACGACGAACGAGGCCGAGCCGTACAGCGCGCCCAGGGTCGGGCTGAGCAGGTACCAGGAGGCGATGGAGAACATCACGATCAGCAGGTGGCCGGCGAACATGTTCGCGAAGGCTCGGACCGCGAGCGTGAAGGGGCGCACGAAGATGTTCGAGAAGAACTCGATCGGCACCAGGATGAACATGACCCAGCCGGGGATGCCCGAGGGCCAGCAGAGGTTCTTGAAGCCGCCGACGAAGCCGTGCTTCTTGAAGGTCAGCGTCATGTAGGTGATCCACACGACGCCGGCGAGACCCGCCGGGAACGCGATCGCCGCCGTCACGGGGAACTGCGCGAACGGGATGATCGACATGATGTTCATCAGCCAGATGAAGAAGAACATCGAGACCAGCATCGGGACGTACTTCTCGCCCTTCTTGCCGATCGTCTCCAGCACGATGGAGCGCTTGACGAAGTCGTAGCCGATCTCGGCGACGAGCTGCATCTTGCCGGGGACCAGGCGCGGCTTGGCGAACGCGGCCCAGAAGAAGACGACGACAAGCACTGCGACGATCATCGACAGCAGCATCGGCTTGTTGAAGTAGAAGCTGCCGATCGAGAAGATCGGCTTGAAGTCGAACTCGTTCAGGCCAGGAGCCGGGAAGCCGCAGCCGGCGTCCCCGAAGTGGCAACTGCCTGAGGCGAGGTACGTGAGCTTTTCAGCACTCACCACGGACTCCTTCGTCGTGACGCATGGTTACGGCAACCTCGGTGTGTCGGCGCGGCCTGCGGCCACGGTGCGGCACTGGAACTTGATGGGTTTCTCGCCGACCCCGTCCGGCAGTGCGCTGCACCGCTGCGGGATCATCGAAGACTGCGCGGGTCCGGGGGGCGATCCGTCCACTGTCCGGACAGACCTGGCCGCTTCCCGTACTCCGTTGTTGCGACGGACGATAGCAGTCCGTCAGTGCGGCATAAACACCGCCCCCCTCGTTGGGGGGACAGTGAGGCCTCGTCACTGTTGACGCCCGGAGTCGGAGGGCTTGTCGCCCTTGTTTTCCGAGGCGTCGGGGTCCACGTAGAAGGTCTTGGCCTTCAGCGCGCCGCGCACCTGGAACCCCGTCCAGATCAACGCGCAGCCGAGCAGTGTGAAGGCGAAGGCCTGCCGGTTGAAGAGGTCGGTGTCCTTGAACACCGCGAGGACGATGCCGACCAGCAGGATCTGCGTGGTGTACACCAGGAGCGCCGCGGCCATCATGATCTGCGGGTTCGACCTGGTCAGCCGGTCGAGCGCGATCTGGCCCGAGCTGAAGAAGGCCATCACCAGCAGTACGCCGAAGAGGGCTCCGAGCAAACCCTTCCCACCGGCGACGGCGAAGGAGATCGCCATGGCGATGATCCCGGCGACCGCAGTGGGAATCGCGGCGCCTCGGAGGATCCGGGCGTCGGTGGACGGCATGTCGGCAGCTCCGGCGGCATGTCGATGTGGCGGGGGACGGGGCACAGAAGGTGGTGGGTGACACCGACCGAGAGGCCGCCGCCCGGGCCGCCCGCTGCGGCGGGCCCGTCGAGGGAGGCCGACAGGGACGGAAGGCATCCACCTGTCAGGTCTTTCGGCGTGTTCTCGGTACTCGTGAACGGTATCACAAACTATTTGATGAGAGCTTTACCATGAATGTGTGGTACCTGTCACACCGACGGCCCAACCGTGCCGCCGAACGGGTGAGGCCGTTTGACCTAACGTCAACTCGCTTGCTACCGGCGGCCGGTGGTCCGGTCCTGGGTGCCGAGCGCCGAGGCGCCCCGGCCCGCGTCCTGGCCGGCTTCACCGAGAAGTTGCTTGTCCTTGGCCGACAGTTCAGCCATCGGGGCGGACTGCTGGCGGCGGTAGCGGGGCGGGACGAAGGACTGCACGGCCTTCGGCGCGCGCGGCCGGAACCGCGGCGTCAGCAGCACGACCAGGCCGACCAGGCAGAGCCCGGCGAGCGTCAGCACCACGGTGCGACCGGTGTTGGTCACCGAGAAGGCCACCGTGCCGAAGGCGATCAGCGCGGCCCAGAAGTACATGATCAGCACCGCACGGCTGTGCGAGTGCCCGACCTGCAGCAGCCGGTGGTGCAGGTGGCGCTTGTCCGCGGCGAACGGCGACTGGCCGGCCCAGGTGCGGCGGACCACGGCGAGCAGCAGGTCGGCCAGCGGCAGCGCGATGACCGTCAGCGGCAGCAGCAGCGGGATGTAGATCGGCACCAGGGCGTGCACGGTGGCGGTCTGCGAACCGGTCTCGCTGGTGATCAGGTCCGGGTCGACGCGGCCGGTGATGGAGATCGCGGCGACGGCCAGCATCAGGCCCAGCATCATCGAGCCGGAGTCGCCCATGAAGATCCGCGCGGGGTGCATGTTGTGCGCCAGGAAGCCCAGGCACATGCCGATCAGCAGCACGCTGAACAGCACCGCGGGGGCCGCGTCGGTGATCGTGTAGCCGTACCAGAGGCGGTAGCTGTACAGGAAGAACGCGATCGCGGCGATGCAGACCATGCCGCCGGCCAGGCCGTCGAGGCCGTCGATGAAGTTGACCGCGTTGACCATGACGACGACCAGGGTGACCGAGATGACCATGCCCTGGGTGGGGCTCACCGCGACGGCGCCGACGCCGGGCACCGGGAGGGTGATCACCGTGACGCCCTGCCAGACCATCACACCGGCGGCGATCATCTGGCCGCCGAGCTTGACCAGCGCGTCCACGCCCCACTTGTCGTCGAGCACGCCGAGCAGCCACATGATCCCGGCGCCGGACAGCAGGGCCCGGATGTCGGTGCCCTGGGAGAACACCTTGCTCAGGTTGTCCAGCTGCGAGGCGACCAGGATGCCCGCGCAGAGACCGCCGAACATGGCGATCCCGCCGAGCCGCGGGGTGGGCTCGCGGTGCACGTCACGGGCGCGCACGGGCGGCATCGCGCCGGCCGCGATGGCGAACTTCCGGACCGGGCCGGTCAGCAGGTAGGTGACGGCGGCGGTGCAGAACAGCACCAGCAGATACTCACGCACCACTGGCCTCCTGCATCACTGTCCGACGGGAAGGTACCGAAGGTACTCCCCTGCCTGTCCGGGTTTCGAGGTGCGTCGCCACGGCACACACCTTATTGAGTCGGACGCCTCGGGCGTGCATCGCGGTTCGCCCTCCCGGGTAGGAGATCTCGATGCCCGCGGCCGCCCGGGCCGCTCACGGCCGGTCGGCGAAGGCCAGCGCGAGCTCCCGGACCCGTTCCGCCACCGGCACGACCGTTCCGTCCACGAGCAACCGTGCGATCAGCCGGGCGACCTCGGCGAGTTCGGCCTCGCCCATCCCCTGGCTGGTCACCGTGCCGGTGCCCAGCCGGATGCCGGACGCCTCGGCGGCGGGCGCCGGGTCGTACGGCAGTGCGCACTTGCCGAGCAGCAGCCCGGCCGCCGCGCAGCGCCGCTCGGCCTCCGCGCCGGTGACGCCCAGCGGGCTCACGTCCACCGTCACCAGGTGGGTGTCGGTGCCGCCGGTCAGCGGGCGTGCACCGGCCTCCGCGAGCCCTGCCGCCAGCACCCGCGCCCCCGCCACCGTCCGGTGCGCGTAGGCCCGGTAGCCGGGCGTGGACGCCTCCGCGAGGGCCACCGCCTTGCCCGCCACCTCGTTCATCGCCGCGCCGCCCTGGCTGAACGGGAACACCGCCCGGTCGATCCGCTCGGCCAGCTCCGCGGTGGACAGCAGCAGACCCCCGCGCGGGCCCCGCAGCAGCTTGTGGGTGGCCGCCACGGTGACGTCCGCGTACGGCACCGGTGAGGGCGCCACGCCGGCCGCGATCAGGCCGGTGGTCTGCGCCGCGGAGGCGATCAGGTAGGCGTCCACCTCGTCGGCGATCTGCCGGAACGCCGCCCAGTCCGGGTGCCGCGGGTAGGAGATCGAACCGGCCACGATCGCCTTCGGACGGTGCCGGCGGGCCAGGTCGCGCACCTGGTCGAGGTCGATCAGGCCGTCGGCCTCGCGCACGCCGTACCCGGTGAAGGCGAACCAGCGGCCGGAGAAGTTCGCGCGCGAGCCGCAGCTCAGGTGGCCGCCGTGCTCCAGCGACATCGCCAGCACCCCGTCGCCGGGCCGCAGCAGCGCCGCGTAGGCCGCCAGCATCGCCGAAGTCGCCGACCGGGGCTGGACGTTGGCGTGCGGGGCGGCCAACAGCTGGCGGGCCCGGTCGATCGCCAGCAGCTCGGCGGCGTCCGCGAGGGCGCAGCCGGTGTGGTGCCGGCGGCCCGGGTAGCCCTCGGCGTACTTGTCGATCAACGGCCCGGTCAGCGCCGCCAGGACGGCCGGGGAGGTCAGGTTCTCGCCCGCCAGCAGCTGGATCGACTCGGCCCGTCGTTCGGCCTCGGCCGCCAGCAGGTCGGCCAGCTGCGGATCCGCCCGGTGCAGCGCCTCGGACGCCCAGGGGCGCCCGTTCGTCGCTCTCGGACCGGTCGGGGCGTCGGTGACGGTCATGGCGGGGCTCCCGGGCCGCGTGGGGGCGCCTCCCGGCGCGCGGGCCGGGAAGGATCGATTCCTCCAGCGTAGGACCGGCCCGGCCGGGTGGCGCGCCGACGCGGGGCCATTCGGCGCCTTCGTTCCGGCGGTCGCCCGGGTGGTCGCCCCGGGCGGGGGCTCAGCGCAGCGCGGACACGCCGGTGAGTGCGGTGACCACCGGGTCGACGGCGTGGAATATCTCCTCGCCGCAGTTGCGGAACATGCCGATCGGCGCCCCGTACGGGTCCTCCAGCTCGTCCGACTCCGGGGTCGCGGCCAGCAGCCAGCCGCGCAGTGCGGCGGCGGCCCGGACCAGGGCGCGGGCGCGCTCGGTGACGTCGGCGCCGCGCCGCGGGTCGGGCAGGGTGCCCGGGTCTATCGTCCGGACCAGGCGGGTGAACTCCTTCAGCGTGAAGGTCCGCAGGCCCGCCTCGTGCCCCATCGAGATCACCTGCGCCCGGTGGTCGAGCGTCGCGGTGAGGACGAGGTCGGCCTCCACGACGTGCTCGTCCAGCAGCTCGCGACCGGTGAAACCGCCGCTGTCGGCGCCGTACTCGTCCAGGACGGTCGCCGCGTGGTCCTCCATCGGCGCGCCGACGTGGCCCCAGGTGCCGGCGCTCTCCACCAGGATCCGCCCGGCCACCCGCGGGCTGAGCCGGGTGTCCAGCTCACGCCGGGTGAGCCGCTCGGCGATCGGCGAGCGGCAGATGTTCCCGGTGCAGACGAACAGGATCCGGAAGTGGTCCAGCGGCCTGGGGCCCACGGCCAGGTACGGTGCTATGCCCGGCCCGGCGTGGAGCGAGGCGGTCGGCGTCAACTGCCGGCCTCCAGGTCGGGGACGACCTCCCTCAGCTGCTCGACGCTGATCGCGCCCGCCCGCAGCAGGACCGGGACCTTGCCCGTGACGTCGACGATGGACGAGGCGGTGGCGTGGTCCGCCTGCCCGCCGTCCAGGTAGACCGAGATGGCGTCGCCGAGCTGCGCCTGCGCCTCGTCGCAGGTCGCCGGGGACGGACCGCCGGTCTTGTTGGCGCTGGAGACGGCCAGCGGGCCGGTGGCGTTCAGCAGCTCGATGGCGACCGGGTGCAGCGGCATCCGGACGGCGACGGTGCCGCGGGTCTCGCCGAGGTCCCAGCGCAGCGAGGGCTGGTGCTTGGCGACCAGGGTGAGCCCGCCCGGCCAGAACGCGTCGACCAGCTCCCAGGCCTGCTCGGAGAAGTCGGTGACCAGGCCGTGCAGGGTGGTCGGCGAGCCGACCAGCACCGGCGAGGGCATGTTGCGGCCGCGGCCCTTGGCGGCCAGCAGCTCGCCGACGGCCTCCGGGGAGAAGGCGTCCGCGCCGACCCCGTACAGGGTGTCGGTCGGCAGCACGACGAGTTCGCCGCGGCGGATGGCGGATGCGGCCTCGCGCAGGCCGGTGGCACGGTCCCCGGCGTCGGCACAGTCGTAGCGGCGGCTCATCGGTGCGGTCCCCTTCCGGAACGGCTCATCACAGCGGTCACAGCACGGCCTCGTGCACGGCGGTCCGGCACGGTGCCGGACGGCCCGGCACGACGCCCTGCGGGCGGTCGTACGGTGCCGGACGGTTCACAGCGAGGCCCTTCGGGCCGTCGTGAAGCGCGGCCGGTTGTTCAGGTCGCGGTGGTCGGCGGTGTCCGTCCACCCGCGTTCCTCGTTGAAGATCCACGGCACCTGGCCGCCCTGCTGGTCGGCGTGCTCGACCACCACCGCGCCGCCCGGGCGCAGCAGCCGGGCGGCCACCCGCTCGATGCCGCGGATGGTGTCCAGGCCGTCCTCGCCGGAGAACAGCGACATCTGCGGGTCGTGGTCGCGGGCCTCCGGCGCGACGTACTCCCACTCCGTGAGCGGGATGTACGGCGGGTTGGAGATGACCAGGTCGAAGCGGCCGTCCCAGGAGCGGTCGTCGGCGAAGGCCAGGGTGGCGTCACCGGCGTGCAGGGTGACCCGGGCCCGGTCCGGGCTGGCCTCGATGTTGCGCCGGGTGTACTGCAGCGCGCCCTCGTCGAGTTCGAAGGCGTGCACGGTCGAGCGCGGCAGCTCCTGGGCCAGGGCGAGCGCGATGGCGCCGGAGCCGGAGCACAGGTCGACGACCAGCGGCTCGGCGACGTCCATGTCGCGGACGGCGTCTATGGCCCACTCGACGACCGTCTCGGTCTCCGGCCGGGGCACGAAGACCCCGGGGCCGACCTCGAGCTCCAGGTAGCGGAAGAACGCCCGCCCGGTGATGTGCTGGAGCGGCTCGCGCGCCTCGCGGCGGGAGACGGCCTCCCAGTAGCGGGCGTCGAAGTCCGCGTCCTGCACGGTGTGCAACTGGCTGCGCTTGACGTCGTGGACGTAGGCGGCGAGTTCCTCCGCGTCGAAGCGCGGCGACGGCACGCCGGCCGCGGCCAACCGCTGGGTGGCCTGGGCCACCTCGGCGAGCAGCAGGTTCATCCGTACGACCTCTTGTTTCTGCGCTCCGGCTTCTGGCTTTCGGGCTGGGGCGCGCCGGTCTCAGTTCTGTTGGGCCGCGGCCAGCTTGGCCGCCGCGTCCGCGTCGACGCAGGACTGGATCACCGCGTTCAGGTCGCCGTCCAGGACCTGGTCCAGGTTGTACGACTTGAACCCCGTGCGGTGGTCCGAGATGCGGTTCTCGGGGTAGTTGTACGTCCGGATCCGCTCGGAGCGGTCCACCGTGCGGACCTGGCTGCGACGCGCCTCCGAGGCCTCCCGCTCGGCCTCCTCCTGCGCGGCGGCCAGCAGCCGCGAACGCAGGATGCGCATCGCCTGCTCCTTGTTCTGCAGCTGGCTCTTCTCGTTCTGGCAGGACGCCACGATACCGGTCGGCAGGTGGGTGATCCGGACCGCGGAGTCGGTGGTGTTGACCGACTGGCCGCCGGGGCCGGAGGAGCGGTAGACGTCGATCCGCAGGTCGTTGGCGAGGACCTCGACCTCGACCTCCTCCGCCTCGGGGGTGACCAGCACGCCCGCCGCGGAGGTGTGGATGCGGCCCTGCGACTCGGTGGCGGGGACGCGCTGCACGCGGTGCACGCCGCCCTCGTACTTCAGCCGGGCCCAGACGCCCTGGCCGGGCTCGGCGTTGCCCTTGGTCTTCACGGCCACCGAGACGTCCTTGTAGCCGCCGAGGTCGGACTCGTTGGAGTCGATGATCTCGGTCTTCCAGCCGATCCGCTCGGCGAAGCGCAGGTACATCCGGAGCAGGTCGCCGGCGAACAGCGCGGACTCCTCGCCGCCCTCGCCCGCCTTGATCTCCAGGATGACGTCCTTCTCGTCGCTCGGGTCGCGCGGCACGAGCAGCAGTCGCAGCTCCTCGGTCAGCTCCTCGCGGCGGTGCTCGCCGTCCTTCACCTCGGAGAGGAACTCCGGGTCCTCGGCCGCGAGTTCACGCGCGGCCTCGATGTCCTCGCCGGCCTGCCGCCACTCCCGGAAGACCCGGGTGATCGGGGTCAGCTCGGCGTACCGCTTGGCCAGCTTGCGCGCGTTGGCCTGGTCGGCGTGGACGGACGGGTCGGCCAGCCTCTTCTCGAGGTCGGCGTGCTCGACGAGGAGCTCTTCGACTGCCTCGAACATGGGGGTGGCCTTCTTCCCGGAGATCGGTTGGTGTGGTGGGACGCGAACGGCGCCGGTCCCCAGCGCCCCCGGAACGAGTACGGGGGCACCGGGAACCGGCGCCGAGGGAGCGCTAGGCCTTCGCGCTGTGCTGCTTGCCGAAGCGGGCCTCGAAGCGGGCCACGCGGCCACCGGTGTCGAGGATCTTCTGCTTGCCGGTGTAGAACGGGTGGCACTGCGAGCAGACCTCGGCGCGGATCTCGCCACTGGTCTCGGTCGAGCGGGTCACGAACTCGGCGCCGCAGGTGCAGGTCACACGGGTGACCACGTACTCGGGGTGAACGTTGGGCTTCAAGGGGTTCTCCTAGGTTTCGGGAGGGCACCGGGTCGGCGGCTGGAGCGCCGCACGTGAACCGGGACCGACGGACCAGTCTGCCAGGACCGGCCGCATCTTCCCAAACCGGGGCCCGCTCCGGGATATTCCGCGCGCCGCCGCGGGCCCGTCGCGCGCCCGCCCCGACCGTGCCGCGCCGGCCGTGCCGCGGCCCGGCGCCCGGTCAGCGCCTGGCCGGGGCCTTCGCCGCGCCCGTCGCGGGGCCCGTGGGGGCCGTGGGGGCGGCCTGGGCGGGGTTCTCCGGCTGCGCCGAGACGACGGACTGCGGGAGCGGCTGGTCGGCCTTGAGCGCGGCCCAGAGCTGGTCGGCCTGCGGCTGCTGTTCGACGACCCGGTTGGGGTCGCTGGGTGCGGTCACCACCGGCAGGGTCACCATGCCGAGCTGGTCCGGCCCGATGCCCTTGAGCTCCTGGACGAGGCCCACCAGGGCGTTCACCGAGCCCAGTGCGGAGTCGGTGGTGACGCTGCTGGTCATGGTGTCGCCGATCGACCACAGCTTGACCGGGTTGGAGAACAGCCCGAGCCCGCCGGCCTGCTGCAGCAGCGACCGCACCATCTGCTTCTGCAGTTCGATCCGGCCGAGGTCGCTGCCGTCGCCGACGCCGTGCCGGGTGCGGACGAAGGCCAGGGCCTGCTGGCCGTCCAGGTGGTGCTCGCCGGGGGCGAGGTCGAGGCCGCTGTCCTTGTCGTGGATGGCCACCGTGGTGGTCACGGTGGCCCCGCCCAGCGCGTCCACGACCCGGGCGAACCCGGCGAAGTCGATCTGCACGTAGTGGTCCATCCGCAGCCCGGTGAGCTGTTCGGTGGTCTTGACCGCGCAGGCGGCGCCGCCGGTCTCGAAGGCGCTGTTGTACATGGCGCGCTTGGCCCCGGGCACCGTCCGGCCGGTCGCGTCGGTGCAGTCGGGCCGGGCGACGAGGGTGTCGCGCGGGATCGAGACGACCTCGGCGCGCGAGTGGTCCTGGTTGACGTGCACCACCATCGCGGTGTCCGAGCGGGCGGTGTCGCCGGTGTCGCCGCCGGCCAGGTCGCCGTTCCGGCCGTTCCGCGAGTCGGAGCCGAGCACCAGGATGTTGAAGGACCCGTCGGTGGCCGCCGGCGGGCGGGCGTCGCCGAGCCGGGCGTTGATGTCGACGCTCTTGATGTTGCCGTTGAGCTTGTAGTACGCGTACCCGGCCGCTCCGGCACCGAGGACGACGAGTGCGGCGAACGCGCAGGCCGCCGCCCGCAGGACCTTGCGGCGGCGGGTCAGGACCCTCTTGTGTTCGGCCATACGGTCCAGAGTAAATCGGACAAGATGATCCAAAGACCCCAGGATGTCCCAATCCTGGAACAAAGGCCCGGCCGGACGCACGGAACCCCGGACCGCTCGCGCGATCCGGGGTTCCGTGTCCGACTGCCGTCCGGCTACCGTCAGTCGCTGGAGCCGGGGGTGGTCTTGGCGATCTGCATCAGGAACTCGGCGTTGCTCTTGGTCTGCTTCATCTTGTCCAGGAGCAGCTCGATCGCCTGCTGCGAGTCCAGCGCGTGCAGCACCCGGCGGAGCTTCCAGACGATGGCCAACTCCTCGCTGCCGAGCAGGATCTCCTCCTTGCGGGTGCTGGAGGCGTCCACGTCGACGGCCGGGAAGATGCGCTTGTCCGAGAGCTTCCGGTCGAGCTTGAGCTCCATGTTGCCGGTGCCCTTGAACTCCTCGAAGATCACCTCGTCCATGCGCGAGCCGGTCTCGACCAGCGCGGTGGCCAGGATGGTCAGCGAGCCGCCGTTCTCGATGTTGCGCGCGGCGCCGAAGAACTTCTTCGGCGGGTACAGCGCGGTCGAGTCGACACCACCGGACAGGATGCGGCCGGAGGCCGGCGCCGCCAGGTTGTAGGCGCGGCCGAGACGGGTGATCGAGTCCAGCAGGATGACCACGTCGTGGCCCAGCTCGACCAGGCGCTTGGCGCGCTCGATGGCCAGCTCGGCGACGGTGGTGTGGTCCTCCGCCGGGCGGTCGAAGGTCGAGGAGATGACCTCGCCCTTCACCGACCGCTGCATGTCGGTGACCTCTTCCGGACGCTCGTCGACCAGGACGACCATCAGGTGGCACTCGGGGTTGTTGTGGGTGATCGCGTTGGCGACCGCCTGCAGCACCATCGTCTTGCCGGTCTTCGGCGGCGCGACGATCAGACCGCGCTGGCCCTTGCCGATCGGCGACACCAGGTCGATGATCCGGGTGGTCAGCACGCCCGGGTCGGTCTCCAGGCGCAGCCGCTCCTGCGGGTACAGCGGGGTGAGCTTGTTGAACTCGGGGCGGCCGCGGCCGCTCTCCGGGTCCATGCCGTTGACGGAGTCCAGCCGCACCATGGCGTTGAACTTCTCGCGGCGCTCGCCGTCGCGGGGCTGGCGCACCGCTCCGGTGATGGCGTCGCCCTTGCGCAGGCCGTTCTTGCGGACCTGGGCGAGCGAGACGTAGACGTCGTTCTGGCCCGGCAGGTAGCCGGAGGTGCGCACGAACGCGTAGTTGTCGAGGATGTCGAGGATGCCCGCGACCGGGATCAGGACGTCGTCCTCGCCGATCTGCGGCTCGGCGGGGCCGGCCTCGAAGCCCTCGCGGCGGCCGCGGCCACGGCGGTCGCGGTAGCGGCCGCGACGGCCACGACGGCCGTCGCCGAACTCGTCGTCCTCGTAGCCGCCCTGCTGGGCCTGCGGCTGCTGGGTCTGCTGGCCGCCCTGGCGGCTCTGCTGGCCCTCGGCCTGGCCGCCCTGCTGCTGGCCGCCGCCCTGCTGGGGCTGGCGGTCGGCGCGCTCACGGCGGTTGCGGCGGTCGCGGCGCGACTCGCGGCCCTCGCCGTCCTGGGCCTCGCCGGTCTCCTGGCGGTCGGTGCGCTCGGGGCGCTCGCCCGCCTCGCGGCGGTCCCGACGGTCGCGGCGGTCGCGGCGGGTCTCGGTGCGACCCTCCTCGCGGCCCTCGAAGGCGCGGGTCTCGGCCTGCTTGGGCTCGGCCTGCTTGGGCTCGGCCACGACCACCGCGGCGTCGGCGGCGGCGGCCTCGGCGACCGGGGCACCGGCGGCGGAGGTGGCGCGGCGGCGGGTGCGCTCGGCGCGGGCGGGCGCGGCGGTCTCCGCAGCGGCCTGGACCGGGATGTCGATCTGGGCCTGTGGCTCGGCGGCCTTGGCCTCGGCCGCGGCGGCGGCCTTGGTGCGGCGGGCGGGCTTCTCGGCCGGCGCCTCGGCGTCCGCCTTGGCGGCGGTGCGCTTGGCGGCGGCCGGGGCGCCACCGGCGGCGAGCAGCGGGTCCCCGCCGCTCTTCTCCTTGATGGTCTCGATCAGCTGGCTCTTGCGCATGCGTCCGGTACCGGTGATGCCCAGGTCCGCGGCGAGCTTCTGCAGCTCGGCCAGGACCATGCCGTCCAGGCCCGCGGCGGCGGTGCGGCGGCGCCGCGCCGGGGCCGCGGGTGCGGCGGCTGCGTCCGACGCTTCGGCGTCCGGGCGCGCGCCCATCAGATCGGTGGAGTCGCTCACTAAGGGTCCTTCCCTGGAGCGGACGTCGGCCTGTCTGGCTCGGCGACCGGTTGTGCTGTCCTGACCAACGCTCGACTGCGTCGGTCCGAGGCGGTGATCCCCCGAAAGGCGGAAGCCGGTCGAGGGAGAGCTGCGAGGTGCGGTGCTTGAAGCACGGTGGTGCTGAGTGGCGCGGTGGGCCGGTCGTGTGCCGACCGGGCGTACCCCCACGCTGCCTGCGAATCCCGGGCCCCCGTCGCGTGACGGTGGCCCGCGCTCCGCCCGTCCTGGCCTCGAGGTGGGAGGCCGCGGGTGGGAGTCAGGTGCCGTCACGGCTTCGGGATGCGGCCGCATGTCGCGCAGGCAGGCTGCGTACGCGCTGCGGTGGGCTCCCGGAGAATCGTCGCCCCGTGCATCGCCGCGACTCCACGGCAGTGGAGAGCTGGGATCGGGACGCGGCGCACCGAGCCCCGGAGGGCACCTGGTGCAGCAATGAGGTTAACACTACCGACCCCCTCAGACATTCCCCAGCCTTGCGCTTGCCAATCGTGTCCGGAGCACCCGGCTCGGCGCGGTGCCGAGCCGGGCCCCGGCGAGCGGCCCGAACGGGCTGCTCAGACGTCCAGCGGGAGCACGGTGGCCCCGGTCCGGTCGAGCTCCAGGCGGTGCGCGGCGAACGCCGGGTCACCGCCGTGGCCGTGGTGCCCGGCGAAGGAGAGCACCTTGTCGGCACCCGCCTCGTCGGTGAGGGCGAGGACGGTCGGGCCGGCCCCGGAGATGACCGCCGGGACGCCCTCCGCGCGCAGCGCGCCCACCAGCGCGGCGCTGTCCGGCATCGCGGAGGACCGGTAGTCCTGGTGCAGCCGGTCCTCGGTGGCGGCGAGCAGCAGCTCGGGCCGCCGGGTCAGCGCCTCCACCAGCAGCGCGGCGCGGCCGGCGTTGACCGCGGCGTCGGTCAGCGGGACGGTCTTCGGCAGCAGGCCGCGGGCGGTCTCGGTGAGCACCTCGCCGGCGGGCACGAAGACGATCGGGACGACCTGGCCGGAGGGCTCCAGGGTGACGGCCTTGGCCGACTCCTCGTCGGTCCAGGCGATGGTGAAGCTGCCGCGCAGGCAGGCCGCGACGTTGTCGGGGTGGCCCTCCAGCTCGGAGGCGAGGGCCAGCAGCGCGTCGTCGTCCAGGGCGGACGGGCCGCCGATGGTGACGGCGCGGGCGGCCACGATGCCGGCGCAGATGGCGGCCGAGGAGGAGCCCAGGCCGCGGCCGTGCGGTATCCGGTTGGCGCAGACCACTTCGAGGCCGCGCGGCTGGCCGCCGAGGCGGTCGAAGGCGGCGCGCATCGAGCGGACCAGCAGGTGGCGCTCGTCGCGGGGCAGCGTCTCGGCGCCCTCGCCGGCGATGTCGACCGAGAGGCCGGAGTCGGAGACCCGGACGACGACGTCGTCGTACAGGCCCAGCGCGAGCCCGAAGGCGTCGAAGCCCGGGCCGAGGTTGGCACTGGTCGCGGGAACCCGGACCCGGACGGCGGCGGCACGGAACGCGGGACCGGCCATGCGGTGGACTCTCCTGGGGAAATCGGGCGGCGCGGAGCGCGTCGTCGGTGCAGGGGCGGGAACGGACCGCGGGCCCCGTCCGGGGCGGGCGGTCACGGTCGTCGGTTCGGCCCGGAGGGCCAGGACCCGGGGCATGTGCCACACGGCCGAACCCAGAGTATCGAAGAGAGGTTCCCCAGTGGTACACCCCATGGGCCTTCGATCTGGTGTGTTGCCGCTTCTGGCCGGAATGCGCACCGGATTCGGTTCGGAATGCGAAGCGTAATTGACACAAAAGTGTCACAGGAGAACGTCGACGGGCCGACCCCCGAAAGGGTAGGCCCGTCGAAGCGTCAGACCCGGTGACCGGCCCGGTCCCGGGTCAGTCGAGCAGGCCCAGGCGCCGGGCCGCGGCCTCCGGGTCGATCGGGACGACCTGCGGCTGCGGCGCGCCCGCCACCGCCCAGTCCGGGTCCTTGAGGCCGTTGCCGGTCACGGTGCAGACGATGCGCTGGCCCGGGTCGACCAGGCCGGCCTCCGCCTTGGCCAGCAGGCCGGCCACCGAGGCGGCCGAGGCGGGCTCCACGAAGACGCCCTCCTGCGAGGCCAACAGCCGGTAGGCAGCGAGGATCTGACGGTCCGTCACCTTGTCGATGAGGCCGCCCGACTCGTCCCGCGCGGCGAGCGCGAAGTCCCACGAGGCCGGGTTGCCGATCCGGATCGCGGTGGCGATGGTCTGCGGCTTGAGCACCGGCGCGCCGTCGACGATCGGGGCCGAGCCGGAGGCCTGGAAGCCCCACATCCGCGGCGTGCGCGCCGCGAGGCCGTCGGTGGCGTACTCGCGGTACCCCTTCCAGTACGCGGTGATGTTGCCCGCGTTGCCGACCGGCAGGACGTGGATGTCCGGGGCGTCGCCGAGCATGTCGACGATCTCGAACGCGGCGGTCTTCTGACCCTCGATCCGCACCGGGTTCACCGAGTTGACCAGGGCCACCGGGTACTTCTCGGACAGTTCACGCGCAAGGGTGAGGCAGTCGTCGAAGTTCCCGTCCACCTGCAGGATCTTGGCGCCGTGCACCAGCGCCTGGCCCATCTTGCCGAGGGCGATCTTGCCCTGCGGGACGAGCACCGCGGAGACCATCCCGGCCCGCACCGCGTACGCGGCGGCGGAGGCCGAGGTGTTGCCGGTGGAGGCGCAGATGACGGCCTGGGCGCCCTCCTCCTTGGCCTTGGAGATGGCAATCGTCATCCCGCGGTCCTTGAAGGAGCCGGTCGGGTTGGCGCCCTCGACCTTGAGGTAGACCTCGCAGCCGGTGCGCTCGGAGAGCACCTGGGCGGGGACGAGCGGCGTGCCGCCTTCGAGCAGGGTGACCACCGGGGTGGAGTCCGTGACCGGCAGGCGGTCCCGGTACTCCTCGATCAGGCCGCGCCACTGGTGGGTGTGCGCGCCTCGGACGACGTTCTCGGCAACGGCGTTCATGGCTGTTCCTTACTCCCCTTCGACCCGCATGATGCTGGCCACGTCCCGCACGCTGTCCAGCGCGCGGAGCTTGTCGACCGTCGCCGACAGGGCGGCGTCGGTGGCACGGTGGGTGACCACGACGAGCGAGGCGTCGCCGTCGCGGCCCTGCTGGCGCACGGTGTCGATGGAGACGCCGTGCTCGGCGAAGACGGACGCCACCTGGGCGAGCACGCCCGCGCGGTCGTCCACGTCCAGGCTGACGTGGTAGCGGGTGACCACCTCGTCCATCGGCTTGGCGGGCAGCTGCGTGTACACCGAGTCACCGGGGCCGGGGGCGCCCGCGAGCTTGTTGCGGCAGACCGCGACCAGGTCGCCGAGCACCGCGGAGGCGGTCGGCGAGCCGCCGGCGCCGGGGCCGTAGAACATCAGCCGACCGGCCGCCTCGGCCTCGACGAACACCGCGTTGTAGGCCTCGCGGACGGAGGCCAGCGGGTGCGACAGCGGGATCATCGCCGGGTGGACCCGGGCGGTCACCGAGGCGCCGTCGGCGGCCCGCTCGCAGATCGCGAGCAGCTTGACCACGCAGCCCATCGCCTTCGCGGAGGCGATGTCGGCGGCGGTCACCTCGGTGATGCCCTCGCGGTAGACGTCGGCGGCGGTCACCTTGGTGTGGAAGGCGATGCCGGCCAGGATCGCGGCCTTGGCGGCGGCGTCGAAGCCCTCGACGTCGGCCGTCGGGTCGGCCTCGGCGTAGCCCAGCGCGGTGGCCTCCTCCAGCGCCTCCGAGTAGCCGGCGCCGGTGGTGTCCATCTTGTCGAGGATGAAGTTGGTGGTGCCGTTGACGATGCCCAGCACCCGGTTGACCTTGTCCCCCGCGAGGGACTCGCGCAGCGGCCGCAGCAGCGGGATCGCGCCCGCCACGGCGGCCTCGTAGTACAGGTCCACCCCGGCCGCCGCGGCCGCGGCGTGCAGCTCGGCGCCGTCCTGGGCGAGCAGCGCCTTGTTGGCGCTGACCACCGAGGCGCCCTGCGCGAACGCCGACAGGATGTGGTGTTTGGCGGGCTCGATGCCACCCACCACCTCGACCACGACGTCGATGTCGCCCCGGTTGACCAGGGCCTCGGCGTCGGTGGTGATCAGGTGCTCGGGGACGCCCGGGCGGGTCCGGCCGGCCCGGCGGACCGCGATGCCGGCGAGCTCCACCGGGGCGCCGATGCGCGCGGCGAGGTCGTCGGCCGTCGTCGTCATGATGCGCGCCACCTCGGAGCCCACCACACCACAGCCCAGCAACGCCACCTTCAGCGGGCGCGTACGCATCATCCGACTCCGCTCTGCATTCATCGTGCTTCGGTAATTCCGGCGGGATTCTCGGGGCCGCCGGGAACTTCGGTCCGTACCAGTCTCGGGGACTTTCCGCACGGATCTACGGTCGTTCCATGATCTGAGACGAGAATTTCGTCATCCGATATCGAGACGCAGGAGATCCTCCTCCGTCTCGCGCCTGACGATCACCCGCGCCGCACCGTCCCTGACGGCCAGCACGGGGGGCTTCAGGGCGTGGTTGTAGTTGCTCGCCATCGACCGGCAGTACGCGCCGGTGGCGGGCACCGCGATCAGGTCGCCCGCAGCCAGGTCGGCCGGCAGGAAGGCGTCCCGCACCACGATGTCGCCGGACTCGCAGTGCTTGCCGACCACTCGCACCAGCATCGGCTCCGCGTCGCTGCGGCGCGACACCAGGGCCACCGAGTACTCGGCGTCGTACAGCGCGGTGCGGATGTTGTCGGACATCCCGCCGTCCACGCTGACGTAGGTGCGCAGGCCCTCCAGCGGCTTGACGGTGCCGACCTCGTACAGCGTGAACGCCGTCGGGCCGACGATCGCCCGGCCGGGCTCCACGCTCAGCCGGGGGGCCCGCAGGTCCGCGGCGGCGCACTCGCGGCGCACGATCTCGCCCAGCGCCGCCGCGATCTCGGCCGGCTCGCGCGGGTCGTCGTCGCTGGTGTAGGCGATGCCGAGGCCGCCGCCCAGGTCGATCTCGGGCAGCTCGACGCCGTGCTCGTCGCGGATGCCGGCCAGCAGGCCGACCACCCGGCGGGCGGCCACCTCGAAGCCCGCGGTGTCGAAGATCTGCGAGCCGATGTGCGAGTGGATGCCGCGCAGCTCCAGGCTGTCGTGGGCGAGCACCCGGCGCACCGCCTCGGCGGCCGCGCCGCCGGTCAGCGAGAGCCCGAACTTCTGGTCCTCGTGCGCGGTGGCGATGAACTCGTGGGTGTGCGCCTCGACGCCGACGGTGATCCGGATCAGCACCTGCTGGCGGACGCCGTGCCGGGCGGCGATCGCGGCCAGCCGCTCGATCTCCTCGTAGGAGTCGACCACGACGTGCCCGATCCCGGACTTCACCGCGTGCTCGAGCTCGTCCACCGACTTGTTGTTGCCGTGCAGCGCGATCCGCTCGGCCGGCATGCCGGCGGCCAGCGCCACGGCCAGCTCGCCCGGGCTGCAGACGTCGAGGTTCAGGCCCTCCTCGTGCAGCCAGCGCACGATCGCCTTGGAGAGGAACGCCTTGCCGGCGTAGTAGACGTCCGCCCCGGTGCCGAAGGCGTCCCGCCAGGCGCGGGCCCGGGTCCGGAAGTCCTCCTCGTCGAGCACGTAGGCCGGCGTGCCGAACTCGGCCGCCAGCGTCCGCACGTCGATGCCGCCGACGGTGACCGCACCCGCGGCGTCCCGGGCGACGGTGCGCGACCAGACCTTGGGGTCGAGCGCGTTGAGGTCCGCCGGCGGGGCCTGGTAGTGGCCCTCGGGCAGGACGTCGCCGTGACGGGGGCCCGCGGGGTGTGCTGAGCGAGACATGTCCTTGTTCCTTGACCTATGGCGAGGGGCGGCGACGGTCCCCGTTGACCGTCAGCCGCCCCCGCTGTGCGCGATGGGGGTGGTGCCTACATCCGCTCGGGCGCCGTGACGCCCAGGAGCGTCAGCCCGTTGGCCACGACCGTGCGCGTCGCGTCGGCCAGCCACAGCCGGGCGCGCGTGAGGTCGGTGACCTCCTCGTCGCCGCGCGGCAGGATGCGGCAGTTGTCGTAGAAGCGGTGGTACTTGGCCGCCAGGTCCTCCAGGTACGTGGCGACGCGGTGCGGCTCGCGCAGCTCGCCGGCCGAGGCCAGCACGCGCGGGAACTCGCCGAGGTGGCCGAGCAGGTCGGACTCCCAGTCGGTGGCCAGCAGCTCCGGTTTGAAGTCCTCGGCCGCGCCGCGCGAGATGCCCTGGTCGTCGGCGTTGCGCTGGACCGCGCACATCCGGGAGTGGGCGTACTGGACGTAGTACACCCGGTTCTCGTTGGTCTGGCTGGTCAGGACGTTGATGTCGAGCGTGATGGTGGAGTCCGTGGAGGACCGCGCCAGGGTGTAGCGGGCGGCGTCGACGCCGATCCACTCGACCACGTCGTCGATCGTGATGATGTTGCCGGCCCGCTTGGACATGCGGACCTCCTCGCCGTCGCGAAGCATCTTCACGAACTGGCCGATCTTCACCTCGATGTTGTGGTTCATGTCGTCGCCCGCGCAGGCCGAGATGGCCTTCAGGCGGTTGACGTACCCGTGGTGGTCGGCGCCCAGCATGTAGAGCGCGACCTCGGTGCCGCGGTCCCGCTTGGACAGGTAGTACGCGGCGTCGGCGGCGAAGTAGGTGGTGTCGCCGTCGGCCTTGATCAGGACGCGGTCCTTGTCGTCGCCGAAGTCGGTGGTGCGCAGGAAGACCGCGCCGTCCTGCTCGAAGACGTGGCCCTGCTCGCGCAGCCGGTCGATGGCCTGCCCGACGGCGCCGGACTCGTGCAGCGACCGCTCCGAGAACCAGACGTCGAAGTGGGTGCCGAACTCGTCCATGGAGCGCTGGATCTCGGCCACCATGAGCTTCAGGCCCTCGGTGCGGAAGACCTGCAGCTGCTCGTCCTCGGGCAGGTCGAGCACGCCCGGGACGGCGTCGGTGAGCGCCTTGGCGATGTCGACGATGTACTCGCCGACGTACCCGCCCTCCGGCACCTCCCGGCCGTTCGCGGCGGCCTGCAGCGAGGCGGCGAACTTGGAGATCTGCACGCCGGCGTCGTTCAGGTAGTACTCGGTGGTGACGTCGGCGCCGCAGGCCCGCAGCACGCGCGCCAGGGAGTCGCCGACGGCCGCCCAGCGGACGCCGCCGATGTGGATCGGGCCGGTCGGGTTGGCGGAGACGAACTCCAGGTTGATCTTCAGGCCCGCGAGGTCCCGGTTGCGGCCGTAGCCCTCGCCGGCCTCGACGATGGTGCGGGCCAGCGCACCGGCGGTGGCGGTGTCCAGGGTGATGTTCAGGAAGCCCGGGCCGGCGATGTCGACCTTGGCGACGCCGGTGATCCCTCGCAGGCGGTCGGCCAGCAGCTCGGCGACGGCTCGCGGCGGCTTGCCGGCCGCCTTGGCGAGCTGGAGGGCCACGTTGGTCGCGTAGTCGCCGTGGTCCCTGTTCTTGGGCCGCTCGACCGTCACGTGCTCGGGCACGGCGACGGCCAGCTCGCCCGCCTCGACGGCGGCGCTCACTGCGGCCTGGACTGCCTGGGAAAGCTCTGCGGGGGTCACGACGCCAAGCGTAGGCGAGACGGGGTGCCCGCCCGCCACCCGGTTTACCGGTTGAGACGCCGTCGCGCCGTCCGGGCCGGGGTGTCAGCCGCGATCGGTGCGCTCTGTTCGCTCAGGGCGAAACGCGCTCGGCCGGCCGCCGAGCTCCATCAACCGCCGCACCAGCGCGACCAGGTCGGCCGGGTCGAAGGGCTTGCCGAGGTAGCCGTCCACGCCGACCGCCTCGCCCAGGTCGAGGTCCGCCGGGGTGCAGGCGCTCACGATCGCGATCGGCAGTCCGCTGGTCGCCGGGGCCGCCCGCAGCCGGGCCGCCGTCCGCAGGCCGTCCAGCCGCGGCATCATCACGTCGAGGGTCACCACGTCCGGCTTCACCCGGCGGACGACCTCCAGGCACTCGGCGCCGTCGGCGGCGGTCACCACCTCGAAGCCCTCGAGCTCCAGGTTGACCCTGATCAGCTGGCGGATCACCTCGCTGTCGTCCACCACGAGGACCCGCCCGGACACTCCCGACACCTCACCGAGGGTATCGGCGCCCCCGCCGCCCCGTCCGGCCTTTGGGCACTTCCACCGCCCCCGGCACCCCTCCCCCTCGACTCCTCCGCACCGCCCGGGACGGCTCCCCGGGAAACCCGTGCACGGAGCACGCCCGGAGCCTGGTAGTGTTCTTCACGTCGGAGGCGCCAGCGCCGAGGACACCAGCCAGGCCCCCGTAGCTCAGGGGATAGAGCACCGCCCTCCGGAGGCGGGTGCGTAGGTTCGAATCCTACCGGGGGCACTTCGCAGGAAGTGCAACTGAGGCCCAGATCAGTGGAGTTGATCCACGGATCTGGGCCTTCGTCATGTCCGGCCCCGGGTGGGGCCGGACACGCCGGGCGGCCGGGCCCGGGGCCGGGCCGGTCAGGAGGCCGCGGCGGCCTCGGCCTCGGCGTAGAGCGCGGCGATGGTGTGGTCGAAGTAGGCGCTGTAGGAGACGTCGTCGGAGTCGCCGCCCTGCTGGAAGCCGCCGATGGCACCGACCACGTCGCCCGTCGCGACGTCGATCCACGGGCCGCCGCTGGTGCCCGCCGGGTAGGCCGGGCAGGAGACGACGCGCTGGTAGGTGCTCTGCTTGCCGGTGCTGTTGGTGCAGAGGCTGGGCGTCTCCGCGTCGCCGGGGTACCCGTACAGGTGGACGGTGGCGCCGAACGGCTCGTCGGTGCCGAGGTGGTTGCCGCCGACCACGTCCTCGACGTTCCGGCCGTTGCTGGGGGCGGTCTCCAGGATCGCGAAGTCCTCGTCCTGGTCGCCCTTCCCGGACCAGCCGGAGGTGGTGTGGACGGCGGTGACCCGCCAGCTGCCGAACGGGGCGGAGCCGTCGCGGTAGCCCGGGACGAAGGTGACGCCGTCGGCGCTGTTGAGGCAGTGCGCGGCGGTCAGCAGCAGGTTGCCGGTGGGGCTGTGCAGGACGCTGGCGGTGCAGAAGTGGTTGCCGGCCGCGATGCCGCCGCTGAACAGGGCGCCGACGGTGGCGGCCTCCGGGTCCGTGGACGCGGCGACCGTGGTGGTGCCGAGGACGGCGGTCCGGGTGCTCGCCTTCGCACCGGCGGACGCCGTCGGCGTCCCGGCGGGCACCGCGTCCTCGCTCGGGGAGTCGGTCGGGGTCTCGCTCGCGGTCCCGGTCGGCGCCGGCTCCGGGGACTCGGCGGGGCTCGCGGCCGGGCTCCCGGTCGGGCCCTGGGCCTGGTCGGTGCCGTCGGTCGGCGCCGCGGCGTCGAGCGCTCCGGGCGAGGCGGTGGCCTGCGCGACGGCGGCCCGGGGGCTGCGGGCCGCCTTCCCCGCGGCGGTCGCGTCGGACAGGCTCAGCCCGTGCGTGCCGGTCACCACGGCGGCCACCACCACCGCCGAGAGCGCGGTGAACAGGGTCGGGGCCAGCAGGCGGTGGCGCTTCGTGTGGCGGCGGTGCTGAGCCATGCCCGTGTCTCCTACCGGTGTCGGTGGCGGTGTCCGGTCAACGACTATGACGCCTCCGCCTCGAAACGTCGTTACCGGTGTCTGGGAGCAGGATGAGAATCCGTCACCCCTCGCCCAACAGGCGCTCCAGGTCCGCGGGTCCGAGGAACGCGCTGTGCGTCCCGGCCCGGGTGCAGGCGAAGGCGCCGGCGGCCGTGCCGACCCGGGCGCAGTCCAGCGGTGCGAGGCCCCGGAACCAGGCGGCGAGGAAGCCCGCGACGAAGGCGTCGCCGGCGCCGTTGGTGTCCACCACTGGGCGGCCCGGGTCGACGGCCGGCAGGTGGTGCACCGCGCTCCCGCCCCGGGTGAGCTGGTAGCAGCCGTCGGCGCCCGCGGTGGCGGTGACGACGGTCGCGCGGCCTTCGGCGAGGATCCGACGCATCACCTCCTCGTGGCGGCCGCGGCAGCCGGCCGTGGAGAGGAACACCAGGTCGGAGCCGAGCGCGTAGTCGAGGTGGTGCGGGTCGGCGCCGTCCCAGTCGTGCAGGTCGGTGGAGGTGGTGCGGCCGAGCCGGTGCAGGTCGGCGTACATGTCCCGGTTGACGCCGGTGATGGAGAGGTGGACGTGCCGGCTGCGCTCCGCGTAGGGGAGGTAGAACGCACGCGGCAGCCGCAGGTCGGCGGGGTGGCGGCCGTCGTAGAAGGAGAACCGGCGGCCGGCGGCGTCGACCAGGTTGACCCCGCGCGGGGTGCCGTGCGGGCTCACCAGGTGGGCGAGGTGCAGGCCGTGGCGCTCGTGGGCGGCGCGGACCAGGTCGCCCTGCGGGTCGTCGCCGAGGAAGTCGAGGAGGGCGGTGCGCAGGCCGAGGTGGTGGGCGCCGAGGGCGACGCCGTTGCCGGTGTGGCCGAGGTGGTCGTGGACCGGTCCGACGGACAGGGAGTCGCCGGGCGGGACCTCCAGGCGCTCCACCCGGACGATGGTGTCCACGCCGGCCCCGCCGACGACGAGCAGGTCGAACTCGGGCAGCGCCACGGCGCCTCCTTGATCCCTGGGCAGTGGCCAGGAGTCAAGCAGGCGCCGGAGGTCGACTGCAAGACCTTGCTGAAGGGTTTCAGGTGGCCCGTTGGCGTTCCGTCGGGGCGGTCGCCCCGGCGCCGGCGGCGGGGCCGGACTGCGCGTCCGCGGAGCGCGCGGCGGCGGCCGGTTCCTCGGCGGCCCGCGACGCCCCGCCCTCGACGGCGGTGGCCTCACCGGGCGCCGGCCGGTGGTCGATCATCAGGAAGGCGACCAGCGCGGCCAGCAGCAGGATGCCCATCGCCACCCAGGTGGCGACCACGTACCCGTGCACCGCGCCCTGGGCCTGGACCGCCGGGTCGGAGGCGATCCGGGTGGCGAGGAAACTCGCGGTGGCACTGGCCGCGATGGTGTTCAGCAGCGCCGTACCGAAGGAACCGCCCACCTGCTGGGCCGAGTTGATCGTGGCCGAGGCCGCTCCGGCCTCGTTCGGGGCGACCCCGAGGGTGGCCAGGCTCATCGACGGCATGAAGACCAGGCCCATGCCGAAGCCCAGCAGCAGCTCGGCGGGCAGCACCATGCCGGCCCACGGGCTGTCCACCTTCATCTGGGTCAGCCAGGCCATGCCGGCCCCGGCGAGCAGCAGGCCGGGCCCGATCAGGTTCCGGGACGGCACCCTGGTCATCAGCCGGGCCGCGATGCCCGTCGAACTGATCACGATGGCGGCCGTCATCGGCAGGAAGGAGAGGCCGGACACGATCGGCGAGAAGTGCTTGATGGCCTGCAGGTAGTAGGTCAGGAACAGGAACAGGCCGAACATGCCGACCATCGCCAGGCCCACCGAGAGCGCGCCACCGCCGCGGTTGCGGTCGGCGACGATGTGGATCGGCAGCAGCGGGTGCGCGCTGCGCCGCTCGACCAGGACGAACGCCGCGAGCAGCAGCACGCCCAGGACCAGCGAGCCGAGCACCAGGGCGTCGCCCCAGCCGCGGGTCACGGCCTCGGAGGTGCCGAAGACGATCGCCAGCAGGCCGCCGCAGCCGAGCAGGGCGCCCGGCAGGTCGAGTCGGATCCGGTTCCCCTTGGCGACGTGGTCGCGCTGGAGCACGGAGAACGCGGCGAAGGCGGTGGCGATGGCGATCGGGGTGTTGACGAACAGGCACCAGCGCCAGTTCAGGTACTCGGTCAGCAGGCCGCCGGCGATGAAGCCGATCGCGGCGCCGCCGCCGGCGATCGCACCGAAGATGCCGAAGGCCGTGCTGCGTTCCTTCGGATCGGAGAAGGTCGTGGAGAGCAGCCCCAGCGCGGAGGGGGCGAGCAGGGCGCCGAACGCGCCCTGGAGGGCGCGGGCGCCGAAGAGCATGGCCGGGTCGGCCGCGGCGCCGCCGAGGGCGGAGGCCAGGGCGAAGCCCAGCAGGCCGATGGTGAAGACGCGCTTTCGGCCGAAGAGGTCGCCCAGCCGGCCGCCGAGGAGCAGCAGGCCGCCGAAGGCGAGCGTGTAGGCGGTGATCACCCATTGCCGGTCGGCGTCGGATATGCCCAGGTCCCGCTGGGCCGACGGCAGTGCGATGTTCACGATGGTGATGTCGAGGACGATCATGAGCTGGGCGATGGCGATGACCGCCAGGGCCCACCAACGGCGGCTGTCCGCGTTCTCATGACCGGTGGCAGGTTGCGCAGACACTGGTCGAGCCTTCCGGAGGGGACGGAGAGGTCACGCAGTCGCCTTCCAGCCAAACTCCCGGGCGGGCGATTGGCAAGGAAAAACCTCACCAAATCGACATTTTCGGGACGAAAGGACTAGGGCCCCGGGTCTCGCGGACGAGACCCGGGGCCCTACGGTCCTGCAGCGCGGACGGTCCAGGCGCACGGGCGGTCCCGGCGCACGGACGGTCCTAGAGCGCGGAGAGCTCCTCGACCAGGTCGTCCAGGCCGAGCGAGCCCTGCGAGAGCGCCGCCATGTGCCAGGCCTTGAGGTCGAACTCCTCGCCGCGGGCCTCGTGCGCCGCCCGTGCCGCCGCCCGGCCGCGCAGCCAGGCGCGCTCGCCCAGCTTGTAGCCGATCGCCTGGCCGGGCATGCCCAGGTAGCGGACCAGCTCGCTGTCCAGGTAGTCCGGGGTGAGGCCGCAGTAGAGGCCGAAGAACTCGCGGGCGGCCTCCGGGCTGACCCGCTCGCCCGGCTTGTACGGGGAGTCCGCGGGGAAGTCCATGTCCGCGTGCATGCCGATGTCGACGATGACCCGAAGCGCCCGCATCATCTGGGCGTTGAGGTAGCCGAGGCGGTGCCCCGGGTCGGTGAGGTAGCCGAGCTCGTCCATCAGGCGCTCGGCGTACAGCGCCCAGCCCTCCAGGTTGGCGCTCACCCCGCCGATGCTGACCTGGTAGGTGGAGAGCCGGTCGGCGACGTAGTTCCACTGCGCGAGCTGCAGGTGGTGGCCCGGGACGCCCTCGTGGTACCAGGTGGAGACGAGGTCCCAGACCGGGAAGCGCTCCCGGCCGAGCGACGGCAGCCAGGTCCGGCCCGGGCGGGTGAAGTCCAGCGAGGGCGCCGTGTAGTACGGGGCGGCCGCGCTGCCGGGCGGGGCGATCCGCGACTCGACGCGGGTGACCGGCTCGGCCAGGTCGAAGTGGGTGCCCTGGAGGTCCCGGATCACCTGGTCCATCAGGCCCTGCAGGTACAGCCGGGTCGCCTCGGCGCCCTCGACGACCGGGCCCTCGACCTCCAGCCACTTCATCGCGGCCATCGGGCCCTCGCCGGGGAGGACCTTCTCGGCCTCCGCCTCCATCTGCGCGGCGAGGTCGTGGAACTCGCTCCAGGCCCAGGCGTAGGCCTCGTCCAGGTCCAGGTCGGCGCCGGTCCACAGGCGGACGAGGCGGCGGTAGCGCTCCCGGCCGGTGGTGTCGGGGGTGTCGGCGGCCGCGGGTCCGTAGACGTCGCGCATCCAGTCGCGCAGCTCGGCGAGCGCCTCGGCGGCGGCCACCGCGGGCCCGGTCAGCTCGGCGCGCACGCCCTCCGGCGCGTCCTGGACGAACTCGCCGAACCAGCCGCCGGGCACGTCCCCGGCCAGCCACTCGCCGAACTGCCCGACCACGGTGGAGACCTGGCGGGGGCCGGAGAGCAGCCCGCTCGCGATGCCGGCGGCCAGGGTCTCCCGGTACTGCGCGAACGCCACCGGCACGCGGGCCAGCCGGCGGCCGACCACCCGCCACTCGTCCTCGGTGCCGGTGGCCATCAGGGTGAAGACGTCGCGGAGCTCGTGCACCGGCGAGCCCAGGTTGCGCACCGCGCGGAGGTGCTCGCCCGCCTCGTGGACGGCGAGCTCGGCGGTCAGCCGCTCGCGCAGCAGTCGGGCGCAGCGGCGCTCGGCCTCGTCCTCGGCGGCCCCGGCCCGCTCCGCCCCGTCGAGGGCGGCCAGGGTGCGGCGGGCGAGGTCGGCGATCGCCTCGGCACCGGCGGGCGAGAGGTCGGGGAGGCGGTCGTCCTCGGGGTTGAGTCCCAGGTAGACCGCGGCGAGCGGGTTGAGTTCGGCCAGGGCGTGGACGTAACCGTCGGCGATCCGGCGCGGGGTGGTGCCGTCGGAGGTGATCAGTTCTTCAACCATTCGGACATCATTTCGTGGCACGGGGGGATTGCAAGCCCTTGACCGAGATCGGTGACATGCACCGGTCGAATGTTCGTCACAGGCCGCCCGGTCAAACGCACGTTCGGCGAACCGCCGCGCGCGACAGGATCCGATCGGGTCGACGCCCATTACGCTGACCGCCATGGAAGCCCGCCCCACCACGGCAACCGGCCCGCTGCCCGAACCGGCCGCACCCGACCCGCGCCCGCGGCGCGCCGGCTACCGGCGGCTGCCGGTCCAGCAGCGGCGCGACCAGCTGATCGCGGTCGCCCTGGAACTGTTCGCCGTCCGGCCGCCCGAGGAGGTGAGCCTGGACGACGTCGCCGAGGCCGCCGGGGCCTCCCGCCCGCTGGTCTACCGCTACTTCGCCGGCGGCAAGCAGCAGCTGTACGAGGCGGCCCTGCGCACCGCCGCCGACGAGCTGACCAGCCGCTTCGCCGTCCCGCTGGCCGGAACGCCGTCCGAGCAGCTGGCGGCCGTCCTGGACGGCTACTTCGCCTTCGTGGCCGAGCACGACGCCGGCTACTCGGCGTTGCTGCGCGGCGGTTCAGTGGTGGAGACGGCCCGCACCTCGGCCATCGTGGACGACGTCCGGCGGGCCGCGCTGAAGCGGACCCTGCGGCACCTGGGGGTGCGGGAGGCCGGGCCGCGGCTGACGCTGCTGGTGCGCTCCTGGATCGCGGTGGTCGAGGGCGCGTCGCTGAGCTGGCTGGACGAGGGGCGCACACTGCCGGTCACGGAGCTGCGCGACTGGCTGGTGGACCAGTTCACGGCGATGGCGGCGGCGACGGCCCTGCACGATCCGCAGACCGCGGGGGTGCTGGCCACGCTGCTGGCGCTGGAGGGGCCGCGGGCGGAGCGGGCGGACCGGCTGCGCGAGGTGCTGGCGGCGCGGTAGCGCGGGAGTGCCGCCGGGGGCCTGCGGGTGCGTTCCGCCTGGGGCTGCGACGACGTGCTGCCGGGGGCCTGCGACCGGCGTGCTGCCGGGGCCCCTCGGGTGCGCGGGTGCCGGACGGACGGCGTGGCCGGCCTCGGGCGGCGCGGGCCCTCCCGACCCCCGTGCCCGGGGTCGGGGCGGCCGGAACGCCGCGGTGGTCGGCGGGCGGGCGGCCTGGGAACGGCCGGGGGCGCCCGTCGGGCGGCTCAGGCCTTGCCGAACACCTGGCGCTGGCGGCCGAGACCGTCGATCTCGATCTCGACGATGTCGCCCGCGGTCAGGAACGGCGTCCCCGGGTGGCCCAGGGTGACGCCGGCCGGAGTGCCCGTGACGATCACGTCGCCCGGCTCCAGCACCATGAACTGGCTCGCGTAGCGGACCAGTTCGAGCACCGGGAAGATCATCTTCGCGGTGTTGCCGTCCTGCCGCAGCTCGCCGTTGACCCAGAGCCGCAGCGGCAGCTGCTGCGGGTCGGCGACCTCGTCCGCGGTGACCAGCCAGGGCCCCAGCGGCGTGAAGGTCTCCGCCGACTTGCCCTTGTCCCACTGACCGCCGCGCTCGAACTGGAAGGCCCGCTCGGTCACGTCGTTGGCGATCGCGTAACCGGCGATCACCGCCGCCGCCTCCTCGTGACCGCCCAGGTAGCGGGCGGTCCGGCCGATCACGACGGCCAGCTCGGCCTCGTAGTCGGTCTTCTCGCCGCCGCGCGGCACCAGCACCTCGTCGTACGGGCCGACCACCGTGTAGCTCGGCTTGAGGAAGATCACCGGCTCGTCCGGTGCCACGGCCCCGGCCTCGGCGGCGTGGTCGCGGTAGTTGAGCCCGATGCCGACCACCTTGCCCGGGCGGGCGACCGGCGCGCCCACCCGCAGGCCGGCGAGGTCCACCCGGGGCAGCAGCCCCGCGGCCACGTCGCGCGCCAGCGCGGCGGCGTCCAGCCCGGCCAGGAAGGCCCCGTCGATGTCCCGGGCGCGCCCGGAGAGGTCGTACCCGGTGCCGTCCTGGCCCAGCACGACCGGGCGCTCGGCGCCCGGGGGTCCGACACGGAGGAGCTTCATCGATCCGTCACCAGCCTTTCGTCGCAGCTCACCGGGGGCGGCAGACACCGCACCCGAGTCTGGCAACGAGGTATATCAACGCCGGCTGCCGTGGAACCAGACCGTCCCGGTGGGCGGATTCCTATCAATTCGCACAGCCCCCGGACGCCCCGAATCGGCGAGCCGTACGGTTGACAGCCCCCGGCCGGGGCGGCGGCCCGCCCCCCTCAGCCGTGCTGCGGACCGCCTCCGAGCAGGCCGGCCAGACTCAGCGCCCGCGGCTCGCCCGGACCGGACCGGGTGACCACCCGGTGCCAGCGGTCGAGGTCGCGCAGCACGTCGGCCCGCGCGCCGGGCTCGGCGGCCAGCGCCGTGACCAGCTCCCGCAGCAGGGCGACGGCGGCGCCCGGACTGCCGTCCTCGGCCAGCCAGAGGGCCAGGTCGTGGCAGGTGCGCAGGGTGCGCGGGTCACCCGGACCGCAGATCCGGGCGAGGTCGGGGACAAGCGCGGTCAGCATCCCGACGGCCTCCCCGGGGGCGCCCTGCGCGCCGCACTGCCAGGCCCGGTCCGCCCGGCGGCGCAGCTGCTCCGGGCTCGGGTCGTCCGGGCGCAGCACCCCGGGGCGGATCCGGCGCAGCCGCTCCAGCACCTCGGCGGCGGTGGCGGGCCGGTCCTCCGGGCGCTTGGCGAGCAGCCGGGCGATCAGGTCGGCCAGCGCCGGGTCGGCGGTGCGCACCCGGGGCGGGACCTCCTCCAGGTGCTTGTACATGTACTCGGCGGCCGAGGCGGCGCGGAACGGCCGGCGCCCGACGCAGAGCTGGTAGAGCATGACGCCGAGTGCGTAGAGGTCGGCCCGGCCGTCCACGGTGGCGCCGGACCAGCACTCGGGCGCCAGGTAGGGGACGGTGCCGACGACGTTCCCGGTGGAGGTGAGCACGGCGGACTGGGAGAGCAGCCGGGCGATGCCGAAGTCCAGCACCTTGGCCTTGCCGCCCTCGTCGATCATCACGTTCTCGGGCTTGATGTCGCGGTGCACGACCCCGCAGCTGTGCGCGGCGTCCAGCGCCTTGCAGACCTGGCGCATCCACTTGAGCGCGGCCTCCTGCTCGGGCAGGCCGTCCTTGAGGATGTCGGACAGGGCCCGGCCGCGGACCAGCTCCAGGACCAGGTAGTGGGTCTCCCCGGATCCGGCCGCGACCCGGCCGTAGTCGTGCACGGTGACGATGTGCGGGTTGGAGAGGCCGCCGGCCGTCCGTGCCTCGCGGACGAACCGGCTCACCGCCTCCCGGTCGGTGGCGTGCTCCTCCAGCAGCACCTTGACCGCGACCGCGCGGTCGAGCCGCAGATCGGTCGCCCGCCAGACCACGCCGAACCCGCCCCGGCCCAGCCCCGCCTCCAGCCGGTAGCGGCTGTCGAGCACCTCCCCCTCGCGCATGGCCTCCCCCAACTCCAGCTCCTCCGGACGGCGTTCGCCGTCGGCGGGGTCACCTTAGCGGCGGGGGGAGGCCGGCGGGTGAACGGGTTCGGGGCATCAGGGCTTGGGCTTGGGCAGGCCGGGCGGGTTGACCTCGGAGGTCGGCACGGCCTCGTTGTCCAGGCCCCAGCGCTTGAGCACCTGGGCGTACGTCCCGTTCCCGATCACCTCGTTGAGCGCCCCGCTCAACGCCTTGACCAGCCCGTTGTCCTTCCGGGTGGTCGCCGCGATCTTGCCGAGCACGTCGGCGCCGCCGCCCGAGTAGGTGCCGACCACCTCCGTCTCGCCGGTCTGCACGGCGTGGAACGACAGGCTGGGGTTGGGGCCGACGTAGGCGTCGATCCGGCCGGAGGAGAGCGCCAGGTAGAACTCGGTGCCCTGGAAGTACTTGATGTCGATCGGCTTGAGGCCGTTGCGGACGTTCTCCTCGCTCCAGGAGATCAGCAGCTTCTCCTGGTTGGTGCCGGAGGCGACGCCCACCGACCGGCCGGCCAGGTCCTTGGCGCCGGCGACCTTGAGGCCGCTGCCCTTCCGGGCCTCGAAGCCGAGCACGTCCAGCCGGTAGGTCGCGAAGTCGTACTTCTCCTTGCGGGCCTCGGTGACGGTGATGTTGGAGATGCCGACGTCGTACTTGCCGCTGTCCAGGCCGACGAAGATGTTCTCCCAGGAGACCGGGTTGAACTCGACCTTGAGGCCGAGCACGTCGCCGATCAGCGAGGCGACGTCGGGCTCGACGCCGATGATCGTCCGGTCGTCGTTCGCGTAGAAGTCCAGCGGCGGCGTGGTGCCGATGGCGTCCACGACGGTCAGTGTGCCCCGCTTCCTGATCTCCTCCGGAACGAGCGCCGCGACGGCGTCGACCTTGGGCGTGGTCACCCGCTTCTGGTCGGCCGTCAGGTTGACCACGGCGCCGTTCGGCGCGGTGCTGCCCTTGGCCGGGGCGAGCTCCGCCGAGGCCCCGGTGGCACCGCTGCCGCAGGCGGCGAGGGCGAGGGCGGCGGTGACGGCGCCGGCGGTCACCAGGGCGCGACGGGGTAGGGACATGGCGGAACTCCTGCTCGTGAAGGGGTCGTTCGGCGGTTCGCGGGGTGGTTCGAGGGAGCGGCGGTCCGGGAGGTCCGCCGCCCGGGGGATTCAGAGGACCTTGGCGAGGAAGGCCCTGGTGCGCTCGTGCCGGGGGTGGTCCAGGACCTCGGCCGGCGGGCCCTGCTCGACCACCACACCGCCGTCCATGAAGACCACGGTGTCGGCGACCTCGCGGGCGAAGCCGATCTCGTGGGTGACCACGATCATGGTGGTGCCGGTGCGGGCGAGGTCCTTGATGACGTCCAGCACCTCGCCGACCAGCTCCGGGTCCAGCGCCGAGGTGGGCTCGTCGAACAGCAGCACCTTCGGCTCCAGCGCCAGCGCCCGGGCGATCGCCACCCGCTGCTGCTGGCCGCCGGACAGCTGCCGGGGGTAGGCGGCGGCCTTGTCGGCCAGCCCGACCCGCTCCAGCAGCGCCAGCGCCGACGCCCTGGCCTCGGCCCGGGGCCGGCGCAGCGCGGCGATCGGCGCCTCGACCAGGTTCTCCAGCACGGTGAGGTGCGGGAACAGGTTGAAGTTCTGGAACACGAAGCCGATGCCGGTGCGCTGGCGCAGCACCTCGCGCTCCCTGAGCTCGTGCAGCCGGTCGCCGACCCGGCGGTAGCCGATCAGCTCGCCGTCGATGGAGACGTGGCCGCCGTCCAGCCGTTCCAGGTGGTTGATCGCGCGCAGCAGGGTGGACTTGCCGGAGCCGGACGGACCGAGCACCACCGTCACCGAGCCGGCCGGGACGTCCAGGTCGACCCCGCGCAGCACCTCCAGCTGCCCGAAGCTCTTGCGCAGGCCGCGGACCCGCACCACCGGTGCGGCCGCCGGGTCGGGCCCGGCGGGCCGCGCGGCCGGGTCGGTCTTGGCGAGCGTGGTCACGGGCGTCCTCCGGTGGTGCGGGTGTCGGGCGTGCGGGCGGGCGCCGGGCGGGCCGGCAGGCTCCGGACGAAGGCCCGGGCGCGCTGGAGCGGGGTGGGCGGCCGGCTGCGCTGCGAGCCGCGGGAGAAGTAGCGCTCGACGTAGTACTGGCCGATCGACAGCACGGTGGTCAGCAGCACGTACCAGACGGTGGCGACCATCAGCAGCGGCACCACCCGGCCGGTCCGGCCGTAGACCACCTGCGCCTGGTAGAAGAGCTCGCCGATGGCCATCACGTAGACCACCGAGGTGCCCTTGAGCAGCGAGATCACCTCGTTGGCGGCGGCCGGCAGGATCCCGCGCATGGCCTGCGGCAGCACGATCCGCCAGGCCTGCCGCCAGCGCGGGATGCCCAGCGCGGCGGCGGCCTCCCGCTGCCCGGCATCCACCGCGACGACGCCGCCGCGGATGATCTCGGCGGCGAAGGCGGCCTGGTGCAGGCCGAGGCCGAGGACGGCCGCGCCGAGCGCGCTCAGCACCCCGACCGTCTCGAAGTCGCCGAAGGTCGGGCCGAACGGGATGCCGAACCCGAACCGCTTGTACAGGTACGACAGGTTGAACCAGAACACCAGCTGGACGATCAGCGGGATCGAGCGGAACACCCAGACGTACGCCCAGGCGATCGACTGCAGGATCGGGCTGCGGGACAGCCGCATCGCGGCCACCACGGCACCCAGCAGGAAGCCCAGCACCGTCCCGTAGAAGGTCAGTTGGAGGGTGCGGCCGACCGCCTGGACGATCGTGTCGGCGGTGAAGTAGATCCGGAAGGTGGCCCAGTCCCAGCCGGGGTTGGTGGCCAGGCCGTGGGCGAACTGGGCGAGCACGACCAGGGCGGCGATCCCCAGCGCCCAGCGCCAGGGGTGCCGGGCGGGGACGGTCCGCAGGCCGGCCAGTTCGTCCAGGTCGGGGGCCGGGGCCGGGGCTCCGGCTGTCGCGTCGGCGACGGCTTTTCCCGGGGCTGCCGGGGCTGCCGGGGCTGCCGGGTCGGCATCGGGTCTGCCGCGGTGCGGGGGCGCGGGCGGCTCGGTGGTGACGGTCATCGGGGGCTCCTTCGACCGGCCCGGGGAGCGGGTCCGGCGGGCCGGCGGGTCACGGGTGTTCGGGCGGACTGATCAGGGACTCCTTGACGGCGGAGTCGGCGACCCCCCACTTGCGGAGGATCCGCTCGTACGTCCCGTCCTTGATCAGCTGGTTGACCGCCGCCTGGAAGGCCGGGGTGAGCTTCGAGCCCTTCCTGAACGCGAAGCCGACGTCCAGCCGGTGGAACTCGCCGAGGAAGCGCGTCCCGGAGGCCTCCTGCGCGGCCTGGTAGCGCAGGCCGTTGATGGTCGACATCAGCACGTCCACCCGGCCCTGCTGGAGGCTGGTGAGCACGGCGCCGCTGTCGCTGAACGCCTTCACCTCGTACGGCTTCCTCCCGGCCGCGGCGCAGACGTCCTTCCTGGCGTTCAGCGTGGTCTCGAAGGTGGTGCCGGCGCCGGTGCCGACGGTCAGCCCGCAGAGCTGGACCAGGTCGGTGACCGGCTCGGTCCGGGTGTCGTCCCTGCGGACCGCGAAGCCCTGGCCGTCGTCGATGTAGGTGACGAAGTCGATGGTCCTCAACCGGGCCGTGGTGACGCCGAAGTTGCCGGTGCCCACGTCGAACTTGCCGCTGTCCAGGGCGGGCAGGATGGTCTCGAAGGCGGCCTCCTCGCGCTGCACGGTCAGTCCGAGCACCCTGGCCACCGCGTCGGTGAAGTCCACGTCGATCCCGGCCGGCTTCTTCGTCGCCTGGTCGGCGTAGAAGGCGGTGGGCGGCGCGCCGAAGGAGGCCCCGAACGTCAGGGTGCCCGCCGCGCGCACCTCCTCGGGCAGCAGCGCGGCGGCGGCGTCCGACTTCGGCACGCCGGAGACGACGTCCTGGGCGGCGGCCGTGACGGCTCCGCCCGCGCCCGCCGGGCCCGTGGTGCCCGGGTCCGAGCCGCACGCGGCCAGCGCCAGGACGGGCAGCAGGGCGGCGGCGGCCGACAGGCGGCGGGCGGTGGTGGTTCTCACGGGGGGCCTTTCAGGTGGTGGTCAGCACCGGCAGGTGCTGCTCGGACGGCACCGGCAGGTGCTTCTCGAAGGGGAGCGGGCCGATGGTCAGCGGATCGGCGGCGAGGTCGAACAGCGGGGTGTAGCCGGCGGCCAGGTAGAGGCCCCTGGCCTCGGGCTGGCGCGGGCCGGTGGTCAGGTGGATCCGGGCGTAACCGGCGGCGGCGGCCGTGCGCTCCAGCTCGGCCAGCACCCGGCGGGCCAGGCCGCGGCGGCGGTGCGCGGAGTGCGTCCACATCCGCTTCAGCTCCGCGGTGCGCTCGTCGTACCACTTGTACGCACCGCCGGCGACCGGCTCGCCGTCCTCCAGCAGGAGGATCAGCACGCCGTGCGGCTCGGCGAAGGCGTCCCGCGGGTAGCGGGTCATCTCCTGGTGCGCCTCGGGGCCGTAGCGGCTGACGTACTCGTGGGTGAGTTCGCGCAGCAGCGGCTCGACCAGCGGGTCGTCGACGTCGACCCGGCGGAACTCCGGCACCGGGGCGGGGTCGCTCACGCCTGGACCGCGATCAGCTGGTGGCGGTCGCGCTCGGCCCGTTCGGCGGCCTCCGCGGCGGCCTTGGCGGCGTCCCGCCGGGCGACCTCCGCGCGGACGAGCGGGATGACGTGGCGGCCGAAGTCGATCGCGTCGTCGAGCAGGTGGTAGCCGCGGGCGGACAGGATGTCGACGCCGAGGTCGTAGTAGTCGAGCAGGGCCTCGGCGACCGTCTCCGGGGTGCCGACGAGGGCGTTGGAGTTGCCGGCCCCGCCGGTGGCCGCGGCGGTCGGGGTCCACAGCGCCCGGTCGTAGCGCTCACCGGCCTCGGCGATCTCGATCAGCCGCCGCGAGCCGGTGTTCTCGGGGGCCGCGGCCGGGGCGTCGCCGAGCGGGCGGCCGCGCCGCCGGGCCTCCCCGGTGGCCCGGCGGGCCTTGATCGCGTCCACCGTCCGGTGCGCCTTCTCCCAGGCCAGCTCCTCGGTCGGTGCGATGATCGGCCGGAACGCCACCTGGATCCGCGGCACGTCGGTGCGCCCGGCGGCCCGGGCCGCCTCCTTCACCCGCTCGATCTGCTCGGCGGTGCGGGCCAGCGGCTCGCCCCAGAGGCAGTAGACGTCCGCCTCGGCGCCGCCGGCCGCGTAGGCGGCGTCCGAGGAGCCGCCGAAGGAGACCCCGGGGCGCGGCTGCTGGACGGGGAAGACGTCCGACACGAAGTCGTGGAAGCGGTAGTGGGTGCCCTCGTGGTCGAAGGGCTCCCGGCTGGTCCACGCCTTCTTCACGATGCCGATGTACTCGCGGGTGCGCTCGTAGCGCTCGTCCTTGGACAGGAAGTCGCCCTCCCGCCGCTGCTCGTGGTCGTTGCCGCCGGTGATGAAGTGCACGGTCAGCCGGCCGTCGCTGATCTGGTCCAGGGTGGCGAAGGTCTTGGCGGCGAAGGTCGGGTAGGAGACGTTCGGCCGGTGCGCGAGCAGGATCTGCAGCCGGTCGAGGTGCGCGGCGAGGTAGGCGGCCGCGGCCGCGGGCTCCGGGGAGCCGGCCCCGTAGGCGAAGAGCACGCGGTCCCAGCCGTGGTCCTCGTGGGCGCGGGCCAGCCGCAGGGTGTAGTCGCGGTCGAAGGCGGCGGTGGTGCGGGCGGTGGTCTCCGAACCGTCGCCGGTGGCGGCGATGCCGAGGAACTCGACGGGCATGGCGGAACCTTTCGGGGTGGGTGGAACGCCCGGACCGCAGATGGGCGGGCGGGCGGACGGGCAGGCAGACGGGCGGGCGGACGGCCGGACGGCCGGACGGCCGGACGGCCGGGCAGACCGGAGCCGGCCCGGGCGCGGGGCGGCACGGGCGGCCGGGAGCACGGGTACGTGACGGTGGTGCGGGGAGGGGACTGCCGGAGCGCAGGGCGGGGTCAACGGCGGCGGCCGGCACCCGGGGCGCCGCCGGTCAGGGGCGGCGGTCCGGGCCCGCGACGGGGCGGACCGAGGGATGGTCCCCCGAAGGGATCAGGGCCGGGGACGTGCGGCCCGCTGCCGGGTCAGCCGTGACACGCCGCGGACCACACCCGACCGAAGTCGATGTGGTCGCGGGTGACCAGGGGCTGCTCGGCGTACATGGCCTCAAGTTGAGCAGTCGGCCGATCGGTCCGTCAACCATCCATCATTGCCGCTCTGTTGCGATCTCCTGTCGCCCTGCGACCGGTCCCGGCGGGCGGCCCGGCGGGCCCGTCCCACCCTTGACAGCCGTCGATCGCGCATGCGTACGATCACCGCGGAGTGCAGTGCACAGCGCCGGCCGTGTTGAGGGACGCGGGCCGGTGCGACGGCCGTACGTGACCACACCCGTACCTCCCCGCCCGCCCGCACTCCCGCCAGGAGCCTCCGCCATGGCCACCCCGCCGGACGTCCTGCCCGCCCCCGACCGCACGGCCCCCGGCCGCCCCGCCACGCCACCGGACCCCGACCCCGGCCCCGACCCCGGGGCGCGGATCGTCGCCCGCCGCCGCCCCGGCCAGTGGCTCGCCGCCGGCGTCGCCCTGCTGCTGGCCGCCATGGCCGTCAACTCGATCGCCCGCAACGAGGCCTTCCAGTGGGGCGTGGTCGCCGACTGGTTCACCGCACGGTCGGTGCTCGACGGCCTCACCCTGACCCTGTGGCTCACCGCCGTCACGCTCGCCCTCGGCTTCGTGCTCGGCACCGGCCTCGCGACCATGCGGCTGTCCGCCAACCCCGTCCTGCGCGCCCTCGGCTGGGGCTACGTCTGGGTCTTCCGCGCCACCCCGCCCCTGGTCCAGCTGCTGTTCTTCTTCAACATCGGCGCGCTGTACCCGACGCTCGGCCTCGGCATCCCCTTCGGCCCCGAGTTCGTCACTGTGCGGACGGTCAACCTGATCGGCCCCACGCTGACCGCCGTCATCGGCCTCACCCTGCTGGAGGGCGCGTACGCCGCCGAGGTGATCCGCGGCGGCATCCTCTCCGTCGACCGCGGCCAGCTGGAGGCGGCGGCCGCGCTCGGGCTCGGCCGGTGGCGGGTGCTGCGCCGGATCGTCGTCCCGCAGGCGATGCGCTCCATCGTGCCGACCGCCGGGAACATGCTGATCAGCGCGCTCAAGGGGACGAGCATCGTCAGCGTGCTGGCCGTCTCGGACCTGCTCTACTCGGTGCAGCTGGTCTACCTCCAGTCGTACCGGGTCATCCCGATGCTGGTGGTCGCCACCCTCTGGTACCTGGTGATCACCACGCTGCTGTCCGTCGGCCAGTACTACGTCGAGCGGCACTACGCCAGGGGCGCCAGCCGGGAGGCCCTGCCGCCCACCCCGCTGCAGCGGGCCCGGGCCGCCCTGCGCCGGCTGCGCGAGGTGGCGGCATGACGGCGCTGGTGATCGTCGGAGCCGGCCCGCGCGGGACCGGCCTGCTGGAGCGGATCGCCGCCAACGCCGCCGAACTCCTGCCCCGGGAGCGACCCCTGCACGTCCACCTGGTCGACCCGCACCCGCCCGGTGCGGGCCGGATCTGGCGCAGCGAGCAGTCCCCGCTGCTGCGGATGAACTCGATGGCCGAGGACGTCACCATGTTCACCGACGAGCGCTCGACCATCGACGGCCCGGTCCGCCCCGGCCCCTCGCTCGCCGAATGGGCGCCCCGGCAGGAGGAGTTCGCACCGTACCGGGAGGTCGCCGACCCCGCCGTACGGGACGAACTGGCCACCCTCGCGCCCACCGACTTCCCCACCCGGCGGGCCCAGAGCGCCTACCTGGACTGGGTGTTCCGCCGCGCGGTCGCCGACCTCCCGCCGCACGTCACGGTCACCGTCCACCGGGACACCGTCCAGGGCGTCGACGGCCCGGCGGACGGCCCGCAGACCGTCCGGCTCAGCGACCGCACGCTCACCGCCGACCACGTCGCCCTCACCCTCGGCCACCTCGACTCCGCCCCGCACCCGCGGTACGCCGCCGACGCCGCCTTCGCCGCCCGGCACGGCCGCTTCCACCTCCCGCCCGCCTACTCGGCCGACGCGGAGGCCCGGCTGGCGGGCGTCGCCCCGGGCGAGCACGTCGTGCTGCGCGGCCTCGGCCTCGCCTCCGTCGACCTGGTGGCCCTGCTCACCGAGGGGCGCGGCGGCCGCTTCGAGCCCGCGGGCGGCGGGCTGCGCTACCGCCCGTCCGGCCGCGAGCCGGTGCTCCACCTCGGCTCCCGGCGCGGCGTGCCCTACCACTCCAAGACCGGCTACCGGCTCCGGGGGCCGCGCGCCCCGCTCCCCCGGTACTTCGACGCGGCCGCCGTGGACGCCGTCCTCGCCACCGACGGCCCGCTCGAACTCCGGCGCGACTTCTGGCCGTCGATGGCCAAGGAGATCGCCTTCGGGCACTACCACGAGCTGTTCCACGCCCACCCCGAGCGCACCGCGCTGCCCTGGCCGGTCTTCCTGGAACGCCTCGACCGGCTCGACTGGTACTCCCCCGGCCTCGCCGCGCTGGTCGCCGAGGCCGTCCCCGACCCGGCCGACCGGATCGACTTCGAACGGCTCGACCACCCGCTGGCCGGTCTCGAACTCGGCTCCGCCGAGGAGCTCCAGCAGCACCTGCGCGACTACGTCACCGCCGACGCCGACCGCCGCGCCGATCCCGCGCACAGCGCCGACCTCGGCGCCTTCCTCGCCCTGCTCTCGCTGTTCGGCCAGCTCCCCCGGATCCTCGCGACCGGCCGGCTCACCGCCCGCTCGGTCGCCGAGGAGGTGGACGAGTGGTTCTTCGGCTACTTCAGCCACCTCGCCTCCGGCCCGCCCGGCTTCCGGCTGCGCCAGCTGCTCGCCCTCTCCGAGGCCGGGGTGGTCCGCTTCCTCGGTGCGGGCGTGCGGGTCGTGCGGGACGAACCGACCGGCACCTGGCGGGCCTCCGGCGCCACCGTGCCCGGCCACACCGTCACGGCCACCGCGCTGATCGAGGCCTACCTGCCCAAGCACCAGCTGTCCCGCACCCTCGACCCGGTGCTGCGCGGGCTGCACCGCGCCGGCCGGATCGTGGAGGAGGTGGTCGCGGACGAGGAGTTCACCCACCGCTCGGGGCTCGTCACCATCGCCCCCGGCGACAGCGGACTGCTCGATCCGGCCCTGGGCGGCGCCCCGCACCCGCGGCGCACCGCGCTCGGCCCGCACACCAGCCTGCGGGCCGCCGCCGCCTTCGCCCGCCCGCGCACCGACTCCCCGGGGTTCCGGCAGAACGACGCCGCCGCCCGTGCGCTGCTGCGGGCGCTGGCCGCCCTGCCGGCGGCGGCGCTGGCGGCCTAGGTGTGTTGTCCGACCGAGCTCCGGCGGGGGCTCCGGGCGCCGCGGGGTCAGGGCCCGAAGATCTCCTCCACCAGGTCCTCGTCGGAGACGTGGTCCGGAGCTTCGAAGACCAGGTCGGCGACGCCCTTCAGGCCGGTCCCGCGGTCCAGCGCGTCCATGCACGCGCGGGCCTGCCGGTCGTCGGCGAAGTCCCACAGCCGCAGCCGCCGCACCAGCACCAGCGCCTCCATCGGGCTGATCCGCGGCGTCCGGCCCCGGCGCGGGCCGGACCCCGGATGCCGCCCCGCCTGCGCGAGCCGCTGCTGGTAGCCGGCCAGGTCCTGCCAGGCCTGCAGGGTGCTGGGGTGGCGCTCGCCGAGCGCCTGGACGAGCTCCGGCAGCAGCCCGTGCAGCTGGAGGACGGCGCCCTGCAGGTCGCCCCGGTTGGCCCGGTGGAGCGCGAGGTCGTGCCGGGCCTTCAGGACCCGGGTGTCCTGCGGCCCCCAGGAGACGTGCAGGTCGGGCAGCAGCTCGGAGAGCAGCCGGATCGCGGTCACCGTCGCGCCGCTCTCGCCGACGCACCACGCCAGGTGGTAGCGGGCGCCGAGGGTGTCCGGGTCGGCCGGGCCGAGCGCGGAGCGCATGTCCTCCACCAGGGTCGACAGCAGCCGGATCGCGCCGTCCAGGTCGCCCGCCCGGCTGAGGTACCAGGTGAAGTCCCGCCAGGTGCAGAGGGTGTCGCGGTCGGCGGCGCCGAGGACGGCGACGCACTCCTGGGCGACCGCCTGGAGCTGGATCACCGACTCGCCGGCGGTCGCCGCCCGGAAGGCCGCCGAGCGCCGCTCGCGCAGGGCGGCCCGGACGGCGTCGGGCACGACCGCGGCGACCATCGGCGGCGTGGTGAGCGGGGACAGCACCGGCGCCCCCGGCGCGGGCGGGGCCGGGACGACGGGCGGTGCATCGACGGGCGGCGCGGTGACGGGCGGTGCATCGACGGGCGGTGCATCGACGGCAGGTGCCACGACGGCGGGCGGCGCGGCGGGCGGCACGGGCGGGGCGGTCGCCGGCACGGGCGGGGGTGCGACGGGCGGCGCACTCGGCGCTCCGGCCGGCGGAGCACTCGGCGGCGCACTCGGCGGCACGCTAGGCGGCGCCGGGAGCTCGGCCGGGGCCGGCCGGTCCGGCACCGTGGGCACCACCGCCGGCCCGGCCGCCGCGCCGACGGGGCGCCCGGCCAGTTCGCGGAGCCGGCGCTCGACGGTCCGCGCGTCGGCCGGCCGGTCGGCCGGGTCCTTGGCCAGCAGCTCGGCGACCAGCCCGGCGACCTCCTCCGGCAGCCCGAACCGGACCGGGTCCAGCGCCGGCGGCGGCTCGTTGAGGTGCTGGTACATCAGCACCGGCGTCGAGTCCCCGCCGAACGGCCGTGCCCCGGTGAAGAGTTCGACCAGGACGCAGCCGAGGGCGTACAGGTCCGTCCGGCCGTCCACCCGCTGTCCGGTCCAGCGTTCGGGCGCCATGTAGGCGGGGCTGCCGACGATCGTCCCGGTGGTGGTCAGACCGCCCGCGCCGGTGTCCAGCTGGGCGATGCCGAAGTCCAGCACCTTGAGGTGCCCGGCGTCGGTGATCATGATGTTGTCGGGTTTGACGTCCCGGTGCACCATGCCCGCGTCGTGCGCCACCGCCAGCGCCTCGCAGAGCTGCCGCGCCCAGCGCAGGCTCTCCTCCGGGGCGGGCAGGCCGGCCCGCAGCACCTCGGTCAGGGTGCGGCCGGTCAGCAGTTCCATCACCAGGAAGGTCATCTGCTGGTCGCCGAGCGCGCTCTCGCCGAGGTCGTGCACCGTGACGATGTGCGGGTGCGAGAGGTTCCCGGCCGCACAGGCCTCCCGGACGAACCGCAGCGCCGCCTTCGCCCGGTCGCCGCCGTGGTGCCCGATGACCTTGACCGCCACCGGCCGCCGCATCCGGTTGTCGAGCGCCCGCCACACCACCCCGAAGCCGCCCTGGCCGAGCTTCTCCACCAGCTCGTACCGGCCGTCGAGGACATCACCGACTCGCACGCGCCCCTCCCCCACCCTCCTGGACCCCCCGACTCTACCGACGCCGGCGGCCGCCCCTCCCCCCGGCTTCGACCAGGTGTAAGGATGGGCACCGGGCCCCCGCGACGGCGCGGCGGCCACGGCGGCACGGCCGTCGGACGAGCAGAGCCGAGGAGAAGCGGTCATGGCCAAGCAGGCCCCGCAGAGCGACCCGGCGCAGGACGCACCCGAAGTGTCCGCGCCCCAGCACGCCGCGGCCGGGTTGCCCGCGGTCGGCCACAGCCTGCGGATGGCGGCCGAGCAGATGGGCCCGCGCCGGACCCTGGCCACGCTGCGCAAGGTGAACCAGCCCGACGGCTTCGACTGCCCGGGCTGCGCCTGGCCGGAGCCCGGGAAGACGCACACCGCGGAGTTCTGCGAGAACGGTGCCAAGGCCGTCGCCGAGGAGGCCACCGAGCGCCGGATCCGGGCCGAGTTCTTCGCCGCCCACCCGGTCGCCGAGCTCGCCGGGCGCTCCGGCTACTGGCTGGGCCAGCAGGGCCGGCTCACCCAGCCGATGCTGCTCGACGAGGGCGCCACCCACTACACGCCGGTCTCCTGGGACGACGCCTTCGCGCTGATCGCCGAGGAGCTGCGTGCCCTGGACACCCCGGACGGCGCCGCCTTCTACACCTCGGGCCGGACGAGCAACGAGGCCGCGTTCGCCTACCAGCTGTTCGCCCGCCGGCTCGGCACCAACAACCTGCCGGACTGCTCCAACATGTGCCACGAGTCCTCCGGCTCGGCGCTCTCCGAGACCCTCGGCGTCGGCAAGGGCAGCGTCAGCCTCAAGGACCTCTACCAGGCCGACCTCATCATCGTGGCCGGCCAGAACCCGGGGACGAACCACCCCCGGATGCTGTCCGCGCTGGAGCGCGCCAAGCGGGCCGGCGCCACGATCGTGAGCGTCAACCCGCTGCCGGAGGCGGGCCTGGAGCGGTTCAAGAACCCGCAGAACGCCCGCGGCCTGGTCGGCCACGGCACCAAGCTGACCGACCTGTTCCTGCAGATCCGCCTCGGCGGGGACCTCGCGCTGTTCCGCGCGCTGAACCGGATCATCGTGGAGCAGGACGGCGTGGACCGCGACTTCGTCGCCGAGCACTGCCACGGCTACGAGGACTTCGAGGCGCAGGTCCGGGCGACGGAGCGCGCCGAGGTGCTCGCCGCGACGGGCCTGCCGTGGGAGCAGATCGAGGAGCTGGGCCGGCTGGTGCTGGCCTCGGAGAAGGTCATCGTCTGCTGGGCGATGGGCCTCACCCAGCACAAGCACGCCGTGCCCACCATCCGCGAGGTGGTCAACTTCCTGCTGCTGCGCGGCAACGTCGGCCGCCCGGGCGCAGGCGTCTGCCCGGTGCGCGGGCACAGCAACGTCCAGGGCGACCGGACGATGGGCATCTTCGAGCGGCCCTCGAAGGCCTTCCTCGACGCGCTGGAGAACGAGTTCCGCTTCGAGCCGCCGCGCGAGCACGGCCTGGACTCGGTGGACACCATCCGCGCGATGCGCGACGGCAAGGTCAAGGTGTTCTTCGCGATGGGCGGCAACTTCGTCGCGGCGACCCCGGACACCGAGGTCACCGAGGCCGCGATGCGCCGCTGCCGGCTCACCGTGCACGTGTCCACCAAGCTCAACCGCTCGCACGTGGTGACCGGCGCCCGCGCGCTGATCCTGCCCACGCTGGGCCGCACCGACCGGGACGTCACCAGCGCCGGCGCCCAGTTCGTCAGCGTCGAGGACTCGATGGGCCAGGTGCACTCCTCGCGCGGCGGCCTGCGCCCGCCCGCGCCGGGCCTGCTCTCCGAGACGGCGATCGTCTGCCGGCTGGCCCGCGCCGTGCTGGGCCCGCAGGACAGCCTGCCGTGGGAGGACTTCGCGACGGACTACGACACGCTGCGGGCCCGGATCGCCCGGGTGGTGCCGGGCTTCGAGGACTTCAACGAGAAGGTGCGCCGCCCCGGCGGCTTCACCCTCCCGCACGGCCCGCGCGACTCCCGGAGCTTCCCCACCGCCACCGGCAAGGCCAACTTCACCGTCAACCCGCTCACCGCCCCCGAGGTCCCGCAGGGCCGGCTGCTGCTCCAGACGCTGCGCTCGCACGACCAGTACAACACCACGATCTACGGCCTGGACGACCGCTACCGCGGCATCAAGGGCGGCCGCCGGGTGGTCCTGGTGAACCCGGCCGACGCCGCCGAACTGGGGCTGACCGAGGGCGCGTTCGTGGACCTGGTGAGCGAGTGGAAGGACGGCGTCGAGCGCCGCGCCCCGCACTTCCGGGTCGTCCACTACCCCGTCGCGCGCGGCGGTGCGGCGGCCTACTACCCGGAGACCAACGTGCTCGTCCCGCTGGACTCCACGGCCGACATCAGCAACACCCCGACGTCCAAGGCCGTGGTCGTCCGCTTCGAGCCCGACAGCGGGGAGTAGCGGCGCAGGCCCCGGAACGGAACGGGACGGCCGCCCGGCGCAGCGTGCGCCGGGCGGCCGTCCCGTTCCTCGAAGCGTCCCGTTCCCCGGACCGTCCCGCCGGTGGACCACCGTGCTCAGTGGACCACCGAGCTCAGTGGACCACCGTGCTCAGTGGCCGCCGAGCGGGAGCGTCGCGCTGGCGCTGCCCGGGGCCGGGGCGCTGGCCGAACCGCTGGTGGTGGCGGTGCCGGTGGAGCTCGGGGCGCCGGTCCCGGTGCCGGTCGGCGTCCCGGTGGGCGTCGGCGTGCCCGTGCCGGTGGGCGTCGGGGTGCCGGTCGGCGTCGTGGTCGGCGTGCCGGTCGGGCTCTGGGTGGGCGTGGTGGTCGGCGTTCCGGTGGGCGTCTGGGTGGGCGTGGTGGTCCCGGCGCCGCTCGGCGTGCCCGGGTCGGTGGGCGTCCCCGTGCCCGACGGCGTGCCGGTGCCGGTGGGCGTGCCCGGGCCGGTGGACGGCGTGCCCGGGGTGGCGCCGGGCGGGGTGGCGGGCGTGCCGGGGGCCGGGGTCACCGGGGCCTGGTTGGCCGGGCTGGGCGCGATCGGGGTGACGGCGTCCCAGCCGGCGGGCAGGGCGGGCACCTTCCAGGCGCCGCCGGCCTCGTCCGCCGCGCCGGACGGGTCGGGCCGGACGGCCCCGAGGATCGGCATCGAGCCGATCGGCGACACCTTGATGACGGCGCCCGGCCGGGGCGCCTGGACGACCAGGCCGCCGCCGATGTACATCGCCACGTGGGTGGCGCCCTCGAAGTAGATGATCAGGTCGCCGGGGCGCAGCTGGTTCAGCGGGATGTGCGGGAGCTGGGCCCACTGCTCCTGGCTGGTGCGCGGGATCGGGCGGCCGGCGTGCAGCCAGGCCTGCGAGGTGAGGCCCGAGCAGTCGTAGGCCTCCGGGCCCGTCCCGCCCCACAGGTAGGGCTTGTTCAGCTGGGCGAGGGCGAAGGCGACGGCGGCGCGTCCCTCCAGCGAGGGGGTGCGCTCGCCCTGGCCGAGGGCGCCGGAGGCGAGGAAGGCGAGCTGGGCCTCGTCGGCCTTCTCCTTCTCCAGCTTCTCCAGTTCGGTGCGCTGGGCGCCGGTGAGCGAGGAGACCAGCTGCTCGACCGAGGCGAGGTCGGCGGCGACCTTGGCCTTGGCGGCGTCCTGCTCGGAGACGAGCGTCTGGGAGGTCTTGAGGGCCTCCTCGGTCTGCTGCTTCAGGCCGGTGAGGGCCTCGCGGTCGCTCTTCAGCCGGTCGAGGAACTCGGACTGGGAGCGGCTGGCGGCGGCGAGCAGCTCGGCGATGGTGACGGCCTCGTACGGGTCCTTGGACAGCAGCAGTTCGGCGTAGGCGGAGCTGGCGCCGTTGCGGTACTGGGCGGCGGCGAGCTGGGAGGCGATGTCGGTGCCGGCGTCGACCTGCTTCTGCTGGCGGTCGAGGCGGCCCTGGAGGTCGGTGAGCGCGGCCTGCTGTTCGGCGACCTTGGCCACGGCGCCGTTGTACTGCTCGGTGGCGGCCTCGGCACTCTGGTAGAGCCCGTGCAGCTTGTCGAGCAGCGGGCCGAGGGTGGCCTTGGCGGCGGCCAGCGGGTCCTCGCCGGGGCTGGCCGCGATGACCGGCGCGCCCGGGTCGGGGGCGGCGTACGCGGCCTGCGCGGCGAACGGGAGCGCGAGCGCGGCCGCGGCCAGGGCCGCTCCGCAGCGCAGTGCCGCCCGCACCCAGGGCCGTACGCCCGCCGACTCCGTGCGCTGTGCAGCCCCGCCCATGGGTTCGTCCTCCCCGCCCCGCCCGTGCCCCGGGTTCCCCGGATCCCGCCGATCCTCCCACGGGTTACTCGCCGGAAACAGGGCGCACCCGGACTGGGAGGTTAATTCTCGATTGATGTGTGAGACAGGTCTCAGCAAACCGGAGCGAACCGGGGCGTTCTTCGCCGATGCCCAGCTCAGCACGGCCCGGGACACCCCCACGAAAGCTGTTGGACACCGTGGGGCCACCATCGGAACCACGATTCCCGGTCCAGTTCACCTTCCGTTTACCAAGCCGACCTACGGTCGCGACGACACCAACGTCCGTGCGACAACTACGACGATTGTTTGGGTATGGAACACATCTCGTTCCTGGTGGCCGTTGTGATCATCACGGCGCTCGCCTTCGACTTCACCAACGGGTTCCACGACACCGCCAACGCGATGGCCACCTCCATCGCGACGGGAGCCCTCCGGCCGAAGGTCGCGGTCACCATCGCGGCCGTCCTCAACTTCGCGGGCGCGTTCCTGTCCGTGAAGGTCGCCACCACCATCTCCGGCGGCATCGTCAACGAGAAGACGGGCGTCCACCCCGAGATCATCTTCGCCGCACTGGCGGGCGCGATCCTGTGGAACCTGCTGACCTGGCTGCGCGGCCTGCCGTCCAGCTCCTCGCACGCGCTGTACGGCGGTCTGATCGGCGCCACCGTCGTCGGGGTCGGCATGAACGGCGTCAACTTCGACACCGTCGTGTCGAAGATCCTCATCCCGGCGATCGCCTCGCCGCTGGTCGCCGGCCTCGCCTCCTGGGGCGCCACCAAGCTGGCCTACGCGATCACCCGCAAGGGCGACTCCGGGATCGCCACCAAGGGCTTCAAGACCGGCCAGATCTTCTCGTCCTCGCTGATCTCGCTGGCGCACGGCACCAACGACGCCCAGAAGACGATGGGCATCATCACCCTGACCCTGGTCTCGGTCGGCGCCCTGCCCAAGGGCGCGCTGCCCCCCACCTGGGTGATCGTCTCGGCCGGTGCCGCGATCGCGCTCGGCACCTACATGGGCGGGTGGCGGATCATCCGCTCGATGGGCAAGGGCCTGGCGGACATCCAGGCGCCGCAGGGCTTCGCCTCCGAGTCGGCCGCCGCGACCGTCATCCTGACCTCCTCGCACATGGGCTTCGGCCTCTCCACCACCCAGGTCTGCTCCGGCGGCATCATGGGCGCCGGCCTCGGCGGCCCGAAGGCCCAGCTGCGCTGGAGCATGGTGCGCCGCATGGTCTACACCTGGGCGCTGACCCTGCCGGCCGCCGCGCTGGTCTCCGGCGGCGCCGCGCTGCTGGCGCGCCAGGGCACCTGGGGCGTCGTCCTGGTCGGCGCCGTGCTGGTGGCCGGTTCGGGCGCCATGTGGCTGATCTCCCGCCGCCAGCCCGTCGGCGCGGACAACGTCAACGACGCCGCCCCGGTGGAGGTCCCGCAGGCCGTCCCCACCGCCAACGCCCCCACCCCCGCCTCGACCACGGTCGCGGCCTGAGCGCCGCAGGCTGAGGAGCACACGCCATGCACATCAAGTGGAACGCCCTGGCCCAGACCGCCGGTGCCAGCTTCGGGATCACCGTCGCCGTGGTCGCGGTCTTCGCGCTCGGCATCCTGGCCCTGTCCCGTCGCGAGGCCACCCTGGCCGCCCGCGAGGGCGAGGCCTCCGGCGGCCCGGGCGGCGGCCGGCTCGCCCTGGTCGGCGCCTACGCCTGCTTCGGCCTCTGCGCCGCGGCCGTCGTCTACGGGCTGACGCTGATCGCCGGGAAGTGACCGGCGGGACCCGACCGACCGCGTGACCGGCGGGACGTGACCGCCGGGAGAGCCCGAACGGGCCGGGGAGTGCATCGACACTCCCCGGCCCGTTCGCGTGCGTGGGCGCCGCCGGTCAGCCCTGTCGGGTCTTCAGCGCGGTCTCCCGGATGAACAGGACGGTGACGAAGGCCAGCAGCGAGAAGGGCGCGGCCACCAGGAAGACGTCGCCGACGCCGTGCCCGAAGGCGTCCGTCACCAGCGGGACGACCGGGGCCGGCAGCCGGTGCAGGTCCGGGATGCCCCCGCCGCCGGCCGCGGGCCCGGCCGGGACGTGCGCGGCGGCGAGGTTCTCCGCCAGGTAGTGCGTCACCTTGTTGTTCATCAGCGCGCCGAGCGCGGAGACGCCCATCGCGCCGCCCATGGTGCGGAAGAAGGTGACCACCGAGCTGGCCGCGCCGAGCTCGTGGCGGGGCACGGTGTTCTGCACCGCGAGCACCAGGTTCTGCATGGTCAGGCCGAGGCCGACGCCGGTGATCGCCATGTAGACGGAGAGCAGCCCGTAGCTCGTGTCGACCCGGGCGGTGCCGAGCAGGCCGAAGCCGACGGCGAGCAGGAAGGTGCCGGAGACCAGGTAGGCCTTCCACTTGCCGTACTTGGTGATCAGCCGGCCGGCGACGGTGGAGGAGAGCGCCAGGCCGAGGATCATCGGCAGGGTCATCAGGCCGGCCATGGTCGGGGACTTGGCGCGGGCCAGCTGGAAGTACTGGCTGAGGAAGGTGGTCGCGCCGTACATCCCGACGCCGACCAGCACGCTGGCGAGCGCGGCGAGGGTGACGGTGCGGTAGCGGAAGAGGTCCGGCGGGATGATCGGCTCGGCGGCGCGGCGCTCGATCACCACGGCGAGCGCGCCCAGCAGCAGGCCGCCGCCGACCATCGCGGCGGTCTGCCAGGACACCCAGTCGTAGTTCTTGCCGGCCAGCGTGATCCAGATCATCAGCAGGCTGACCGCGGCGGTGATGACCAGCGCGCCGAGGTAGTCGATCCTGACCTTGCGCCGGACCACCGGCAGCTTGAGGGTCCGCTGGACCACCAGGATCGCGGCGATCGCGAACGGGATGCCGACGTAGAAGCACCAGCGCCAGCCCAGCCAGGAGGTGTCCACGATGACGCCGCCGATGAGCGGGCCGCCGATGGTGGCCAGCGCGAAGACCGCGCCGAAGTAGCCGCTGTAGCGGCCGCGCTCGCGCGGCGGGACCATCGCGGCCAGGCAGATCTGCGCCAGCGCGGTGACACCGCCGGCGCCGATGCCCTGGAGGGCGCGGCAGGCGATCAGCTGGCCGGTGTTCTGGGAGAGGCCGGCCAGCGCCGAGGAGGCGATGTAGATCACCAGGGCGATCTGCAGCAGCAGCTTCTTGCTGGCGAGGTCGGACAGCTTGCCCCAGATCGGGGTGGAGGCGGTGAGGGTGAGCAGCGTCGCGGTGATCACCCAGGTGTACGCGGACTGGCCGCCGTGCAGGTCGGTGAGGATGTGGGGCAGGGCGTTGGAGACGACGGTCGACGAGAGCACGGCCACGAAGAGGCCGAGCAGCAGGCCGGACAGCGCCTCCATCACCTGCCGGTGGGTCATCGGTCGGTCGTCGACGGCGGCGGCGCCGGTCGCGGCCTCGGTGGTCATGGTCATCCGGATCCTTAAATATCGTTGCCTTAAGCAACCATAGGACTAATGGTTGACTAAGGCAACTTTCTTCAAGGACAAGTAAAGCCCGGCCGGAACCCGCCTCCTGCGGGCCCACCGGGCTCACCACCGCTCCGGCCGCGGCCGGGTCACTCCACCGTGGGCTCGTCGAGCACGTCGTTGAAGCGGTGCAGCAGTTCCGCGAAACGGTCGACGTCCTCCCGGGACCAGTCGCCCAGCAGCTCGCTCACCCGCCGCATCCGGACGTCCCGGGCGGCCAGGTAGCGCCGGCGCCCGTCCGCGGTCAGCGAGACCAGCGCGGCCCGCCGGTCCAGCGGGTCCGCCTCCCGGGACACCAGACCCAGCTCCTCCAGCGCCCGGATCTGCCGGCTCACCGTCGCCTTGCCCACCGTGAAGTGGGCGCCGACGTCCGTCACCCGCACCCGCCCGGCCTGCTCGATGTAGCCGAGCATGCTGTACGCCGCACCCTCCAGCTCGGGGTGCACCCGGCGTGAGAGCTCCGCCACTCTGGCCCGGCCCCGCCGGAACATCAGCGCGACCTCGCGTTCCACCGCCAGCAGGGCGTCCTCGTCACTCACGGCGCCAGTATCCCGCAGCCGCACCGGCCGGAATGCGGCGCGTGGGGTACGACAACCCAACTACTTCATGGTATGAAGTATCCGTTTTTCCCCTATACGCAAGGAGATGTGGATGGCCGCCCCGGGGCAGGGTTTCGTCGCCGAACTGAAGGGAGCGGTCACCCCGCGCGCCGCGCTGCTCGTGATCGCCGTACTGCTGCTCCAACTCGGTTTCATCACCTCGTACGTCGGGGCGCTGCACCACCCGGCCCCGCACGACCTGTCGATCGCGGTGGTCGCCCCGCCGCAGGTCTCCCCCAAGTTCGTCCAGGCGCTGGAGTCGGTCCCGGACGACGCCGTCAAGGCCGTCACCGCCCCCGACGCCGAGACCGCCACCCGGCAGATCAAGGACCAGAAGATCTACGCCGCGCTGGTGGTGAACACCGCCGGCACCGAGGACGCCCTGCTGGTCGGCGGCGCCCGCGGCCCGTCCGCCGCCAAGGCCGCCGAGAGCATCACCACGGCGCTGGAGAAGTCCCAGAACCGCACGGTCAAGGTCGAGGACGTCGTGCCGCTCGCCAAGGGCGACACCAACGGCCTCTCCGGCTTCTACCTGGTCATCGGCTGGTGCGTCGGCGGCTACCTGGTCGCCTCGATCCTCGGCATCAGCGCCGGCTCCAAGCCCGCCAACGCCCAGCGGGCGACGATCCGGCTCGGCGTGCTGGCGCTGTACTCGATCGCGGCCGGCATCGGCGGCACGGTGATCGCCGGGCCCGTCCTGGACGCGCTGCCCGGCTCGATCCTGGGCCTGTCCGCCCTCGGCGCCCTGGTGGTGTTCACGGTCGGCGCGTTCACCATGGCGCTGCAGTGCCTGTTCGACATCGTCGGCATCGGCGTCGCGGTGCTGGTCTTCGTCGTGCTGGGCAACCCGAGCGCCGGCGGTGTCTACCCGCCGCCGATGATGCCGCCGTTCTGGCGGGCCATCGGCTCCTGGATCCCGAACGGTGCCGGCACCTCGGCCGCCCGCTCGATCGCCTACTTCGGCTCCACCAACCTGCTGCTGCCGATCGTGGTGCTGCTGGTCTGGGCGGTGCTCGGCGTCGCCGTCACCTTCCTGGCCGTCCTGCGCCGCCCGCGCACCGTCGGCCGCGAGCTGGTGGACCAGGCCTGAGCCTCCCGGCCCCGCCGTTCCGACCCCCACGCCCGTGCCCCGGCCCTCCCGGCCGGCGCACGGGCGTCGCCGTGCGCGGCCCGCACCCGCCCTGGGGTCGACTTCCGGCCAATCCGTCAGCCGGCCGCCAGCCTCCCCGGATCGGCGACGACGGCGCGCACCACGCCCACCGCGGCGCCCAGCAGCGGCCCGCGCCGGCCGAGCCGGGAGACCGCCAGCCGAGCGTCCGACCAGGGGCGCACCGTCACCCGGGCGGCCAGCTCGGTCTGCATCGCCGGCAGCAGCCAGGGCGCCAGCCGGGCGTAGCCCCCGCCGAGCACCACCCGCTCCGGGTCCAACAGGTTGACCGCCCCGGCGGCCGCGGTGCCGAGCGCCGTACCGGCCCCGGCCAGCGCCGCCAGCACCCTCTCCCGCCCGGCCTCGGCGCGCTCCGCGAGCAGCGCCACCCAGTCGCCGGGCAGCCCGGTCAGCCCGGCCGCCCGCAGCACCGCGGCCTCGCCGGCGTACTGCTCCAGGCAGCCGTTCGCGCCGCAGGCGCAGCGGGGGCCGTCCGGGTGGACCGGCAGGTGGCCGAACTCGCCCGCGTAGCCGCGCGCCCCGCGCAGCAGCCGCCCGCCGACCACGATCGCCGCACCGACGCCGGCCTCGGCGGAGACGTACAGGAAGTGCTCCGGCCCCTCCCCCAGCCAGCGCTCGGCGAGGCCGCCCAGATTGGCCTCGTTGTCCGCCTCCACCGGCAGTTCGGCGAGGTCCGCCGCGCCGGCCGCGCGCAGCTCGGGGCGCAGCCCCGCCGCCAGCGGCACGTCCTCCCAGCCCAGGTTGGCGGCCCGCTGGAGCACCCCGCCGGAGATGCCGACCAGCCCGGGGACGGCCAGCGTGATCCCGGCCGGTCGCAGGCCCGACTCGGCGACGGCCGAGCCGAGCAGCTCGGCGAGGTCGGCCATCACGGCGGCGGGCCGGCGGCCGCGGTTGCGGACCTCCCGGCGGCGCCAGGCCCGGACCTCGCCGCGCAGGTCGACCACGCAGGCCCCGAGGTGTTCGACGCCGATCTCGGCGCCGAGGCCGCCCGGCCCGAGCGGGTTGAGCCCGAGTGCGGTGCCGGGGCGGCCGACCTTCCCGCTGGGGGCGGCCGGTCCCGCCTCGACGACCAGGCCGGCGGCGATCAGCTGTTCGGCGAGCGAGGAGACGGCGGCCCTGGTCAGGCCGGTCTCGGCGGCCACCTCGGCGCGCGAGCGCGGGGCGAGCGCGATCACCCCGAGCACCAGGGCCAGGTTGGCGCGGCGCATCCCGCGCTGGCTGGCGGGCCCGGGCAGGACGCCCTCCGGCTCGCGCATCGCACTCGCGCTCATGCACCCACTCCCGCCTGCGTGCCGACGGGCGCCGCCGGGTCCGTCGCCGGGCTACGGCATGTCCGGTGGCATCCCGCGGGGCACCTCCGTTGCAGCGTAACCGGGTTCCGGGGGCGGCGTCCTGAGCAGGGCGGAGCCGGCCGTCGGGGCGGCGGCCGGGCCGGCAGCGGGGCGCGCGGCGGGCCGGGTGAAGACCCACCGGCGCATCGCCCAGTACCGGAACAGCATGGCGACGAAGGTCCCGAGGACCATCCCGCTGAGGAAGTCGGCGGCCTCCTGGGCGACCGGGCCCACGAAGGGCTCGCGCAGGTCCAGGACGTAGCGCGAGACCACCAGCGGCACGTCGTTCACCGCGATCGCCACCGCGCTGACCAGGAGGAACAGCAGCGCCTCGCGCCGGTGCCCGTCGGCCCGGAAGGACCAGCAGCGGTTCAGCACGTAGGAGACGGCGGTGCCGATCACCGTGGCGACGGTCAGCGCGACCACCGGCTTGTGCTCCAGCACGGTGGCCTTCAGCTGGACGTCGACCACCAGGGTGAGCACGAAGCAGAGGCCGCCGACCAGCAGGAACTTCACCAGCCTGCGGTGCCGGACCAGGAACGGCCGCAGCCGGACCGGCACCCGGGCCAGGGCGCGCTGCGTGGGGGACGGCATCTCCGCAGTCTCGCACGGGCGGTGCCGTCCCTCCCGTTCACTGCGCGGTGATCCGCGGGATCCCGGTGGTGGTGCCTGGTAGACCACCCCGCCGGGGGCGATGGACCCGACCGTCTGCAGCGTGTCGAAGAGGAACCCGGCGCCCAGGTAGGCGGTTCGGGTGACGTCACCGGTGCGCGGGTCGATCTCGGCGTAGTAGTAGGGGTCGAGGACCGAGGTGGCCGAGGCGCCGGGGGCGGCCGGGCGGATCACCGCGTCAGAGCGCGCGGTGACAGATCGCGGAGCAGGCGTACGCCAGGTCGCCTACTGACATTTTGTTGCACAATGCCCGGAGGGGCGCGGGGCCGCCGATCCGGCCCCGCGCCCCTCCGGGTGACCGCCCGTCAGGCGGCGACCAGCACCTCCGCCGGCTCCAGCGCCAGCTCCAGCACCTCGCGCACGTCCGCCACCGGGTGGACGGTGAGCCGCTCCAGCACCTCGGCCGGGACGTCGTCCAGGTCGGCCTCGTTGCGCTTGGGGATGATCACCGTGGTGACCCCGGCCCGGTCGGCGGCGAGCAGCTTCTGCTTCACCCCGCCGATCGGCAGCACCCGGCCGGTCAGCGACACCTCGCCGGTCATCGCCACGTCGGTGCGCACCCGGCGCCCCGACAGCAGCGAGGCCAGCGCCGTGGTCATGGTGATGCCGGCGCTCGGCCCGTCCTTGGGGACGGCCCCGGCCGGGACGTGCAGGTGCACGCCGCGGTCCCGCAGCGAGGTGACCGGCAGCTCCAGCTCGGCGCCGCGCGAGCGCAGGAAGGAGAGCGCGATGTGCGCGGACTCCTTCATCACGTCGCCCAGCTGCCCGGTGAGGGTGAGGCCCGTCCCGCCGGTCTCGGAGTCGGCGAGCGAGGCCTCGATGTAGAGGACGTCGCCGCCCGCGCCGGTCACCGCGAGGCCGGTGGCCACGCCGGGCACGGCGGTGCGCCGCTCGGCCGGCTCCTGCGCGGCCTCCGGCACGTGGTGCGGGCGGCCGATCAGGGCGCGCAGGTCGTCCGCGCCGATGGTGACGGGCAGCTCGCGCTCGCCGAGCTCGGTCTGCGCGGCGATCCTGCGCAGCACCCGGGCGATCGAACGCTCCAGGGTCCGCACCCCGGCCTCCCGGGTGTACTCACCGGCCAGCCGGCGCAGCGCCGGCTCGTCGACGGAGACCAGGCCGTCGCCCAGTCCGGCCTTCTCCAGCTGGCGCGGGAGCAGGTGGTCGCGGGCGATGAGGACCTTCTCGTCCTCGGTGTAGCCGTCCAGCCGGACGAGCTCCATCCGGTCGAGCAGCGGCTCGGGGATGGCCTCCAGCACGTTGGCGGTGGCGAGGAAGACCACGTCGGAGAGGTCGAGCTCGACCTCCAGGTAGTGGTCCCGGAAGGTGTGGTTCTGCGCCGGGTCCAGCACCTCCAGCAGGGCGGCGGCCGGGTCCCCGCGGTAGTCGGAGCCGACCTTGTCGATCTCGTCGAGCAGGACGACCGGGTTCATCGAGCCGGCCTCCTTGATCGCCCGCACCAGCCGGCCGGGCTGCGCGCCGACGTAGGTGCGCCGGTGGCCGCGGATCTCGGCCTCGTCCCGGACGCCGCCGAGGGCGACCCGGACGAAGCTGCGGCCCATGGCGCGGGCCACCGACTCGCCGAGCGAGGTCTTGCCCACCCCGGGCGGGCCGACCAGCGCCAGCACCGCTCCGCCGCGCCGCCCGCCGACGAGTCCGAGCCCCTGGTCGGCGCGGCGCTTGCGCACCGCGAGGTACTCGACGATGCGGTCCTTCACGTCCGCCAGGCCCGCGTGGTCGGCGTCCAGCACCGCGCGGGCGCCGGCGATGTCGTAGGTGTCCTCGCTGCGCTCGTTCCAGGGCAGTTCCAGGACGGTGTCCAGCCAGGTGCGGATCCAGGAGCCCTCGGGCGACTGGTCGGAGGCGCGTTCGAGCTTGTCCACCTCCTTGAGCGCGGCCTCGCGGACCTTCTCGGGCAGGTCGGCGGCCTCGACCCGGGCCCGGTAGTCGCCCTCCTCGTCGGCCGGGTCACCGTTCAGCTCGGCCAGTTCCTTGCGGACGGCCTCCAGCTGGCGGCGGAGCAGGAACTCCTTCTGCTGCTTGGCCACGCCCTCCTCGACGTCCTTGCGGATGGTGTCGTTGACCTCCTCCTCGGCGAGGTGGTCGCGCAGCAGGGTCAGCGCGTACTCCAGGCGGGCGACCTGATCGGCCTCCAGCAGCACCTTGAGCTTCTGCTCGGCGGTGACGAAGGACGCGTAGCCGATGTTGTCGGCGAGCTCGCCGACGCCCTCGATCTGCGCCACCCGGTCGACGATCTGCCAGGCGCCGCGCCGGCGCAGCCACTGGGTGGACAGCGCCTTGTACTCCTTGACCAGCTCGGCGGCCCGGCCGGCGACGGGGGTGCCCACCGAGGACTCCCGGAACGGCGTGGTCTCCACCCAGAGGGCGGCGCCGGGGCCGGTGGTGCCGACCCCGATCCGGACCCGGCGCACGGCGCGGACCAGCGCGGCCGGATCGCCGTCGGCCAGCCGGCCGACCTGTTCCACGGTGGCCAGCGTGCCGACCGCCGCGTACGAGCCGTCCACCCGCGGGACGAGCAGGACCTGCGGCTTGCCGGCGCCGGTGGCCGCGGCGCGGGCGGCCTCGACGGCGGCGCGCACCTCGGTGTCCTTCAGGTCCAGCGGGACGACCATGCCCGGCAGGACGACCTCGTCGTCGAGCGGCAGCACGGGCAGGGTGAGCGGTGTGGACGTGGATGCCATGATCTCTCCCCAGTCAGTGAAGTTGAGCCGACCTGACTAAGGCTCGGCGGACGCCGGATGTTCCCGGCGTCTTGTTCGCCATGAGCGAACACCGTGGGGCCGCGCGGGGTCCGTCAAAACCCGTCCGGAAGATGCACCCGAAGGTGTCAGCGGGCGTCCAGGACCCGGGCGCCACCCGTCGCGGGCGCACCGCCGGCCACCGCCTCGGCCCGGCGCGGGGCCGGCCCGGGCCGGCTCGCCCGGACGCGCCGCGCCCAGCGCCACAGCGCCACGCCGGTCAGTACCGCCGCCGGGTGGCCCACCGCGGTGACCACGTCCCGCTCGGTGAGGATCTGCTCGGCGATCAGCAGCCCGGCGCCGCCGAGCGCGACCACCCGCCCGCGCAGCGGCAGCAGCCCGGCCACCGCGCCCAGGCAGGCGAGCACGCCGTAGCTGACGCCGATGTCCAGGTAGTCCAGCGCCCCGGGCTCCATCCGCCCCGTCTCCACCGCCGCGATCACCACGCCCTGGGAGAGCAGGGTGGCGACGACGTGGCCGGTCGCGAACACCGCGGCCGCGCGGGCGGGGCCGATCCGCCGCTCCAGCGGCGCGAGGGTGACGGCGAATCCCCACAGGTAGGGCATCCACACGTCACCGGCCACCCAGAAACCACTCAGCAGCAGAGCGCGCAGGGGATGCTGCAGGAGGTTGTGGCCGTCGGAGCTGGAAGCCTCCTGCAACCGCTGCACGAGTTCCGGATCGGCGAGCTTGGCGAACGTGGTGGTGGCACCGACCACGGCGAGGTAGCCGAGGGTGAAAGGGGTGCGCCGGGGCGTCGGCACCAGGGCGAGCAGCCGGTCGACGGCGCTCGCGCGCAGGCCGAACCGGAGCATCCCGTACGGCACGCCCGTCGGCGGCGGCCCGACCCGTCCGGCCCCGCGCCGCACTCCAGCCATGACGCCTCCCGCTCCACACCCGCAGCCACCGGCCCGTCACAGGTGCCCAACGTACCGGCGCGCGCGGTGAATCCCGCCCGGCAGGGTGTTGTCGTGGCCACGTTACGTCGGGGTCCTGAGAGGCAGCTGGGAATTGTCCGTGAAGACCATCGGTAAACCGGCCGACCGGATTTCCCGGCATTGGTCCAGACCTACTTCCGATTAACGCGTCAGTAGGCCCTCTGACCGGCGACTTGGCGTCAACTCGACTGCATACGTACCGTTACGCAGTGAAAATTCGGCGGGTAAGGTATCGGCCCGTGCCCACTCGTGCAGTGGGTTCAGAGGGCGGCGGACAGCCGGCCCACGGGCCGGAAACGTCCGGTCCGCCTGCCGGGAAGCACCCACTGTCCGTACGCTGCGAGGTGCGCGGGAGCGGGTGGGTGGCCTACAGTCCGTCCTCCGATCCGAGCGCGACGGGACGGCGGACCCGGCACAGTCCACGACGGAACAAGACTACGAGCGGAGCCCCGCCATCCCCACAGGTGGCCGGCCCGCAGCCCTGGGGGCGGTGGCGTGACCGTGACAGAACTTCAGCAGGACCACAACAACAGCGGCGGCACGGTGAGCAGCCAGCGCAGAGTGCTGGTGGTGGAGGACGAGCCCACGATCGCGGAGTCGATCGCGGCCCGCTTGGGCGCGGAGGGCTTCAAGGTCGCCGTGGCCCACGACGGACCGGGAGCGGTCGACGGCTTCCACACCTGGCAGCCCGACCTGGTCGTCCTCGACATCATGCTGCCCGGATTCGACGGCCTCGAGGTGTGCCGCCGGATCCAGGCGCAGCGCCCGGTGCCGGTGCTGATGCTGACCGCGCGCGACGACGAGACGGACCTGCTGGTCGGCCTCGGCGTGGGCGCGGACGACTACATGACGAAACCCTTCTCGATGCGCGAACTGGCCGCCCGGGTCAACGTGCTGCTGCGCCGCGTCGAGCGCGCCCAGCAGGCTGCCCGCACGCCCGCGCTCGGCTCGCTGCGCTTCGGCGAGCTGGAGATCGACCACGTGCAGCGCCGGGTCCGGCTGGCCTCGGGGGACGTCCACCTGACGCCCACCGAGTTCGACCTGCTCGCCTGCCTGGCCGCCCAGCCGCGCGCGGTGCTGACCCGCGAGCAGTTGCTGGCCGAGGTCTGGGACTGGACCGACGCGTCCGGCACCCGCACCGTGGACAGCCACGTGAAGGCCCTGCGCCGGAAGATCGGCGCGAGCTGGATCCGCACCGTCCACGGCGTCGGGTACGCGCTGGAGGCCCCGCTCTCCTAGCGGCGCCTCGGGCGACGGGCCTCCGGGGGGCCCGTGTCCCGGACCGCCGCGCAGGCACGCGCGGGACGTACGCGGGGATCACAGGAAAAACCAATGACCTTTCCGCAGCAACGCAACAACGGGGACACCGACGGCACGCGGCCACAGACGCTGGCCGTCCGCGCCGCCCGCCGGGTCTGGGCCGACATCCGGCCGCTCGACCCGGTCCGCTCGATCAAGGGCAAACTCGCCCTGCTGGTGATCGTCTCCGTCTTCCTGGCCACCGGCATGGTGGTCGTGGCGATCCGGTCCGAGACCCAGATCCGGATCATCATGGTCTTCTCCATGATCGCCTCGCTGCTCTTCATGCAGTTCCTCGCGCACGGGCTGACCGCCCCCCTGCGCGAGATGACGGCCGCCGCCCGCGCGATGGCCTCCGGCGACTACAGCCGCCGGGTCGAGGTCAACTCGCGCGACGAGATCGGCGAGCTGGCGGCCGCCTTCAACCAGATGGCGGCCGACCTGGGCGCCGCCGACCGGCACCGTCGCGAGCTGGTCGCCAACGTCTCGCACGAGCTGCGCACGCCGATCGCCGCGTTGCGCGCCGTGCTGGAGAACGTGGTGGACGGCGTCGTCCAGCCCAATCCGGCGACCCTCGGGGCCGCCCTGGAGCAGACCGAGCGGCTCGGCCGCCTGGTCACCCACCTGCTGGACCTCTCCAAGATCGACGACGGCGTGGTCGACCTGGACGCCCGCCCCTTCGAGGTGCGCGAGTTCCTGGACGGCGTGCTGCGCGGGGTCACCGTGGACGGCGCGACGGCCGGCGGGGCGTTCTCCCGGCGCGGCGACGTCCGGCTGGCCCTGGAGGTCAGCCCGACCGGCCTGACCGGCGTGGCGGACCCGGAACGGCTCCACCAGGTGGTCGCCAACCTGGTCGACAACGCCTGCAAGCACTCCCCGCCCGGCGGCACCGTCACGGTGCGCGCGCGGCCCGACGGCGAGCCCGGCGGCCTGCTGCTGGAGGTCGAGGACGAGGGCCCGGGCATCCCGCCGGCCGACCGCAGCCGGGTGTTCGAGCGGTTCAGCCGCAGCGGCACCGCGACCGCCCAGGGGCCCGGTTCGGACGGCGGCACCGGCCTCGGGCTGGCCATCGCCCGGTGGGCGGTGGACCTGCACGGCGGGCGGATCGCGGTCGCCGAGTCGCCGCGCGGCTGCCGGATCGAGGTCCGGCTGCCGGGGCAGCGCTGAGCCGGGCCGCTTCGTCGGATCCTCCAGCGCCCCGACGGGGGCGGTTGTGTCACAGAAGCGACACAGACGTACACGAAGATCGTTCGATGATCCGAACAGAGGTTTGTCCGGTTTCGTCCGGGTATGACTCCCGCACGGGGCAGTCAGTTCCCCTCAGATATGGCTTTCTAACGCACATTTTCAGCCAATCTGCAGGTCAGGACTGTGATCTGGGCGACGCCTGAGCCCCGGGGACTGCGCGATCACCGGTCAGGGGCGTAGCCTTAATCCCCGCTGTCCAAACATCCCAAAAGGAAGCGGAAGAGGGCGGTTGCCGCCGTGTCGCCACAGTCCCCTGAAACCCCCAATAGCTCGGCAAGCTCCACTGGCTTCGGCCCCAATGAGTGGCTCGTCGATGAGATCTACCAGCAGTACCTCCAGGACCCGAACTCGGTCGACCGAGCCTGGTGGGACTTTTTCGCCGACTACAAGCCCGGTACCGAGGTGACCCCAGTGACCCAGGCCGCGACCCAGGCCGGCCCCACGCCGACCCCTGCCGCTGCCCCCGCGCCCGCTGCTGCCGCACCGGCCGCACCCGCCGCCGCTCCGGCCGCGCCGGCCCCGGCCCCCGTGCCGCTCGCCGCGGCCCCCGCCGCGCCGCCGGCCCCCAAGGCCGCCCCGGCCGCGCCCGCCGCGGCCGCGCCGGCCGGCCCCGAGCTCGTCCAGCTGCGCGGCCCGGCGAAGGCCGTCGCCACCAACATGGACGCCTCGCTGGAGGTGCCGACCGCGACCTCGGTCCGCGCGGTGCCCGCGAAGCTGTTGATCGACAACCGCATCGTCATCAACAACCACCTGCAGCGCGCCCGCGGCGGCAAGGTCTCCTTCACCCACCTGATCGGCTACGCCCTGGTCCAGGCCATCAAGGCCAGCCCGGGGATGAACCACAGCTACAAGGTGGAGGACGGCAAGGCCTACCTGGTCAAGCCCGAGCACATCAACCTCGGCCTGGCCATCGACCTGGTCAAGCCGAACGGCGACCGCCAGCTCGTCGTCGCGGCCATCAAGAAGGCCGAGACCCTCGACTTCTTCGGCTTCTGGCAGGCCTACGAGGACATCGTCCGCCGGGCCCGCGCCAACAAGCTGACCATGGACGACTTCACCGGCGTCACGGTCTCGCTGACCAACCCCGGCGGCATCGGCACCGTGCACTCCGTGCCGCGCCTGATGCAGAACCAGGGCACCATCGTCGGCGTCGGCGCCATGGAGTACCCGGCCGAGTTCCAGGGCTCCGCCCCGGAGACCCTGGCCCGCCTCGGCGTCTCCAAGATCATGACGCTGACCTCGACCTACGACCACCGCGTCATCCAGGGTGCGGCGTCCGGCGAGTTCCTGCGCGAGATCCACCGCCTGCTGCTCGGCGAGAACGGCTTCTACGACGAGATCTTCGAGTCGCTGCGGATCCCGTACGAGCCCGTCCGCTGGGCCACCGACGTCGCCACCACCCACGACGACGAGGTCAACAAGACCGCGCGCGTCATGGAGCTGATCCACTCCTACCGGGTCCGCGGCCACCTCATGGCCGACACCGACCCGCTGGAGTACAAGCAGCGCAAGCACCCCGACCTGGACGTCGTCCAGCACGGCCTCACCCTGTGGGACCTGGAGCGCGAGTTCGCGGTCGGCGGCTTCGGCGGCCAGAAGATGATGAAGCTCCGCGACATCCTCGGCCTGCTGCGCAACACCTACTGCCGCACGGTCGGCATCGAGTACATGCACATCCAGGACCCGAAGCAGCGCAAGTGGCTGCAGGACCGCCTGGAGAAGCCGTACGCCAAGCCCGAGCGCGAGGAGCAGCTGCGGATCCTCCGCCGCCTGAACTCCGCCGAGGCCTTCGAGACCTTCCTGCAGACGAAGTACGTCGGGCAGAAGCGCTTCTCCCTGGAGGGCGGTGAGTCGCTGATCGCGCTGCTGGACGCGACCATCGACGCCGCCGCCGAGCACCGCCTCGACGAGGCCGTCATCGGCATGGCCCACCGCGGCCGCCTCAACGTGCTGGCCAACATCGTCGGCAAGCCGTACGGCAAGATCTTCGGCGAGTTCGAGGGCAACCTCGACCCGAAGTCGATGCACGGCTCCGGCGACGTCAAGTACCACCTGGGCGCCGAGGGCACCTTCACCGGCCTGGACGGCGAGACCATCAAGGTCTCGCTCGCCGCGAACCCCTCCCACCTGGAGGCCGTGGACCCGGTCGTCGAGGGTATCGCCCGCGCCAAGCAGGACATCCTGGACCAGGGCGGCACCACCTTCCCGGTGCTGCCGATCCAGATCCACGGCGACGCGGCCTTCGCCGGCCAGGGCGTCGTCGCGGAGACCCTGAACATGTCGCAGCTGCGCGGCTACCGCACCGGCGGCACCGTGCACGTCGTGGTGAACAACCAGGTCGGCTTCACCGCCGCCCCGGCGTCCTCGCGCTCCTCGATGTACTGCACCGACGTGGCCCGCATGATCGAGGCCCCGATCTTCCACGTGAACGGCGACGACCCGGAGGCCGTGGTCCGCGTCGCGCGGCTCGCCTTCGAGTTCCGCCAGGAGTTCCACAAGGACGTGGTGATCGACCTCATCTGCTACCGCCGCCGCGGTCACAACGAGGCCGACAACCCGTCGTTCACCCAGCCGCTGATGTACGACCTGATCGACAAGAAGCGCTCGGTGCGCAAGCTGTACACCGAGGGCCTGATCGGTCGCGGCGACATCACCATGGAAGAGGCGGAGCAGGCGCTCCAGGACTTCCAGGGCCAGCTGGAGAAGGTCTTCGCCGAGGTCCGCGACGCGGCCCAGGCGCCGGCCGGCACCACCAACGGCAAGCCCGTCGCCGACTTCCCGGTCAACATCCAGACCGGCATCTCCCAGGAGATGGTCAAGCGGATCGCCGCCTCCCAGGTCAACCTGCCGGACTGGCTGACCGTCCACCCGCGCCTGCTGCCGCAGCTGCAGCGCCGCGCCAGCTCGGTCGAGGACAACACCATCGACTGGGCGACGGGCGAGACCCTCGCCATCGGCTCGCTGCTCATGGAGGGCCACCCGGTCCGCCTGGCCGGCCAGGACAGCCGCCGCGGCACCTTCGGCCAGCGGCACGCCGTCCTGATCGACCGCAAGACCGGCGAGGACTACACCCCGCTGCAGTACCTCACCGAGGACCAGGCCCGCTACACCGTCTACGACAGCCTGCTGTCGGAGTACGCGGCCATGGGCTTCGAGTACGGCTACTCGCTGACCCGCCCGAACGCGCTGGTCATGTGGGAGGCGCAGTTCGGCGACTTCGTCAACGGCGCGCAGACCATGGTGGACGAGTACATCGCCTCCGCCGAGCAGAAGTGGGGCCAGCACTCCGGCGTCACCCTGCTGCTGCCGCACGGCTACGAGGGCCAGGGCCCGGACCACTCGTCCGCCCGCCCGGAGCGCTTCCTGCAGCTGTGCGCGCAGAACAACATGACGGTCGCCATGCCGACCCTGCCGTCGAACTACTTCCACCTGCTGCGCTGGCAGGCGCACAACCCGCACCACAAGCCGCTGGTCGTCTTCACCCCGAAGTCGATGCTGCGTCTCAAGGCCGCGGCGAGTGCCACCGAGGAGTTCCTGTCCGGCTCGTTCCGCCCGGTCATCGGCGACACCACCGTCGACCCGGCGCAGGTCCGCAAGGTCGTCATCACGGCCGGCAAGTTCTACTACGACCTGGAGGCGGCCCGCACCGAGCGCGGCGTCACCGACACCGCGATCGTCCGGGTCGAGCGGCTCTACCCGCTGCCGGTGGCCGAGCTCCAGGAGGAGCTGGCCCGCTACGGCGACGACGTCCAGTTCGTCTGGGCGCAGGAGGAGCCGGACAACCAGGGTGCCTGGCCGTTCATCGCGATGAACCTGGTCGACCACCTGCAGGTCGTCATCGGCCGCAGCGCCGGCGGCTCCCGCCTGCGCCGCGTCGCCCGCACGACGGCCTCGTCCCCGGCGGTCGGCTCGGCCAAGCGGCACGCCGCCGAGCAGCAGGCCCTGATCGAAGAGGTCTACTCGCTCTGAGCGACCGGTCGAGGCCCTGACGCCTGACGCCCGCGGCCCCCGCCCTCCCCACCGGAGGACGGGGGCCGCGGGCGTTCCCGGCTGCCCCGGGTTCACGGTGGTGCCATGTCAAGGTCGCAGCTCTGCAACCAATCCGGGGCCTCGCTGCACGCCCACCTGACGGATCGATAGGTTATGCCTCGCCGGTCCGCCGCCCGGGCGCCCGTCCGCGCCCCCGGCACCGGCCGTACGACCTCACCGCACTCCCAGGGGGATCACCACATGACCGCCGACACGCCGCGGGACGCCAGCAAGCTCCCGCCGGTCTTCCAGCCCCTCCTCCCCGACGACCCCCGGGAGGTCGGCGGCTACCGGCTGTTCGCCCGGCTCGGCGCCGGCGGCATGGGCCGGGTCTACCTGTCCTACACGCCGGGCGGGCGCCCGGTCGCGCTCAAGGTGGTCCGCCCGGAGTTCGCCGAGGACGGCGAGTTCCGCCGCCGCTTCGCGCAGGAGGTCAGCAACGCGCAGCGGATCCACGGCCTCTACACCGCGCAGGTGATCGACTCCGGCGGGCTGGACTCGGACGCCCCCTGGCTGGTCACCGCCTACGTCCCGGGCCCGTCCCTGCAGCAGGTGGTCCGGGAGAACGGCGCGCTGCCGGTCCGCACCGTGCTGCTGCTGATGGGCGGCATCGCCGAGGCGCTGCAGGCGATCCACAGCGTCGAGGTGGTCCACCGCGACCTCAAGCCCGCCAACGTGCTGGTCGCCGGCGACGGCCCGCGGGTGATCGACTTCGGCATCGCCCGGGCCGCCGACGCCACCGCGCTGACCGGTACCGGCTACCGGATCGGCTCCCCCGCCTTCATGTCCCCCGAGCAGGCCCAGGGCCGCGCGGTGACCCCCGCCACCGACGTCTTCGCGCTCGGCGCGCTGGCCGCGTACGTGGCCGGCGGCACCGCGCCCTTCGGCGACGGCCCGGACACCGCGGTGCTCTACCGGGTGGTGCACGAGGAGGCCGACCTGTCGGGCGTCCCCGCGGACCTGCGCGAGCTGGTCCAGCGCTGCCTGGCGAAGTCCCCGGAGGACCGCCCGACGCCCGCCGAGATCATCCAGGTCGCCCGCAACCACCCGGAGGTCGGCGGCCAGCTCCGGTTCGGCGACGACTGGCTGCCGCGGCAGGTCAACACCGAGATCACCCGCCGCTCGGACCTCCCGAAGACCCCGCCCACCCCGCTGCCGGCCGCGCCCGCCACCCCGCCGCCCGCACCGGCCGCGGCGCCCACCGCGCCCCCGCCGCCGCTCGGCGCGCCGACCCACCCGGCGACCGCGCTGACCTTGACCCCGCCGCCCTCGCCGCAGCAGCCGGCCGGCCCGCCGCCGGGCTTCGCGCCGCCCCCGCTCGGGGCTTACGGCGCCCCGCAGCAGCCCACCGAGACGCCGACCGCCCCGGTGCTGTCCGCGCCGCCCACCGTGCAGCTGCGCCAGGAGCCCGCGGGCCACGACACCCCGCCGCCCGCGCCCGCCTTCACGGACCCGCCGGCCGCCGAGCCGGAGCCCGCACCCCGGCGCAAGGGCGGGGTGTCCTGGAAGGTGCTGCTCACCGTCGCCCTGGTGATGGCGGTCGGCGGCACGGCGGGCGGCGTGGTGCTGATGAAGAAGCTGGACGACGGCAAGAAGAAGGACTCCGCCGCGACCGCCTCCCAGCAGCCCCCGGCCCAGCCCGCTCCCCAGCCGGCCACCACCGGCGGCACCTCCCCGAGCGCCGCCGCGGGCACCGGGTCGAGCACCGGGTCGGGCGCCACCGCCTCCAGCGCGCCGGTGACGGCCGCCCCCTCGAAGTCCGCCCAGGGCACCGTCTCGGCCCCGGCCCGGCCGGCCGGCTACACCCCGATGCTCGACAAGAAGTCGCTGGCCATCCCCGGCGCCGACTACTCCTCCGACGCCTACCGGATCGACCTGGACTCGGGCACCGTGGTGCCGCGCTCCAACGACCTGAAGTGGGGGCTCGGGGTCACCAACGTCGGCGGCGGCAGCAGCAAGGCCAACGCCTTCACCAGCTACGGCGACAACCGTTCGGACTTCGCGGTGATCACCGAGTCCTCGGTGACCGCCGAGCAGTGCGCCGCCGCGATCGACTCCCGGCCGGACACCGACCTCTCCTACAACCGGGTCGCCCCCGGCCGCCTGCTCTGCGTCCGCGACCGGGTCACCCGGAACATCGCCGTCGCCGCGATCGAGACCGCGGACCCGACCACCGGAGCCGCCAAGCTCACCGTCAGCACCTGGCGGGCCAGCTGACCCGGACTATCCTGACCGGGTCAATCCCCATCTGACCGGAGCGAACCGTGTACTTCACCGACCGCGGCATCGAGGAGCTGCAGAACCGGCGCGGCGACGAGGAGGTCACCTTCGAGTGGCTGGCCGAGCGCCTGCGCGAGTTCGTCGACCTCAACCCGGACTTCGAGATCCCGGTCGAGCGGCTGGCCACCTGGCTGGCCCGGCTCGACGACGAGGACGACGACTGACCGGCTGACGCGACGACCCGGTGGCCGGAGCCGAGAGGCCCGGGAGGCAACCGCCTCCCGGGCCTCCGGCGTTCCCGCCCGGGGTCCGCCCGGCGGCTCCCTGCCGGCGGCTCCCGGGCCGCGGGCCCTAGGGGGCGGCTCCGGGTCGTCTCGGGGGCGGGACCGGGGTCGGACGCCCTTGACTTCCCCGCAACGCGATATATCGTCTTTAGAAGAGAACGCGATACATCGCGATCCACGACGGGAGGCGGCAGAGATGAGCCAGTGGACGGTCGACGGACCCGAGAGGATCACCCTCGACGAGGCGGTCCGCGCGCTGCACGTGCGGATCATCGACGGCACGGTGAACGTGGTGGCCGCCGAGGGCCCGGCCCGCCTGGAGGTCACCGAGCTCCAGGGCGAGCCGCTGCACGTGACGCTGGTGGACGGCGTCCTCACCGTCACCTACCAGGACATCAACAGCTGGAGCGAGTTCGGCGAGCGGCTGAAGAGCGTCGACGCGGTCAAGGGCCTCTTCAGCTCCTTCAAGCGCAAGCGGATCGCCGGCGTCACCCTCACCGTCCCGGCCGAGGCCGAGGTCAAGGTCGGCACCGTCTCGGCCGGCGTCACCGTCTCCGGGATCACCGGGCACGTCTCGGTGCAGAGCGCCAGCGGCGACACCACCCTCGCCGGGCTGACCGGCCGCACCGACGCCAACACCGTCACCGGCGACGTGGACGCCCAGTCGGTGGCCGGCCAGCTCAAGGTCAACACCGTCTCCGGGCGGCTCACCGTCGTCGCCGGCACCGCCGAGCGGGTGCAGGCCAACTCGGTCACCGGCGCCGTCACCCTGGACCTGGACGTCGCCAACCCGGCCGACGTCAAGGTCACCACCGTCTCCGGCCCGGTCGCGATCCGGATCCCCTCGCTGGCCGACGCCAAGGTCGAGGCCGGCTCCACCAGCGGCGACCTCTCCAGCACCTTCGACGGCCTCAAGGTGAGCAGCACCTGGGGCGCCAAGCGGCTGTCCGGCCAGCTCGGCGACGGCCGCGGCAGCCTCGCCGTCACCACCGTCTCCGGTGCCGTCACCGTGCTGCGCCGCCCCGACCCGGAGGACGACGCGCCGGCCGTCACCAAGGAGCTCCCGGCCGGCCCCGGCAAGCCCGACCTCACCAAGGAGGCCTGAGATGACCCCCGTGTTCGGCCACGGCCGGCTCCGGTTGTACCTGCTGAAGCTGCTGGACGAGGCGCCCCGGCACGGCTACGAGGTGATCCGCCTGCTGGAGGAGCGCTTCCAGGGCCTGTACGCCCCCTCCGCCGGGACGGTCTACCCGCGGCTCGCCAAGCTGGAGCAGGAGGGCCTGGTCGCCCACAGCACCGAGGGCGGCCGCAAGGTCTACCGGCTGAGCGACGCGGGACGCGCCGAGCTGGAGGCCCGCCAGGGCGAGCTGGACGAACTGGAGCTGGAGATCCGCGACTCGGTGGCCCAGCTCGCCGCCGGCGCGATCCGCGAGGACGTCCGGGACAGCGCCAAGGACCTGCGCGAGGAGCTCTGGCAGGCCGCCAAGCAGGCGCCCCGGCCGGACCGCTCCGAGAAGACCGACGGCGGGGACCCGTGGGCCGGGCCCTGGGGCGACAACGAGGCCTGGCAGCGCGCCAAGGAGGAGTTCGCCCAGTTCAAGCGGCAGGCCAAGGACCAGGCCAAGCGCGCCCGGGAGCAGGAGAAGGCCGCCAAGGCCAAGGCGAAGGCCGCGGAGGCGGAGGCCCGCCGGCTGCGCGAGCAGTCCAAGGCCGCCCGGACGGCCGCGCAGCAGGAGGCGCTGCGGATCAAGCGCCGGGTCGAGCAGCAGGTGCGCGAGCACGCCGCCAAGGGCGACTGGCCCACCGGCCTGGCCGAGGGCCTGTCCGAGCTGACCAAGGGCCTGTCCGGGCTGGCCGACGCGGCCCGCTGGGGCCACCCGGCCGACGAGCCGGCCGAGCGGGTCACCGTCACCCGGATCGACCTGGACGAGGACGCCGCTCCGACCGCCCCCGAGGACCTGCCGTCCTGGGCGCGCACCGACCCGGCCGGCGACCCGGCCCGCGAGCTGGAGCGACTGCTCGACCGCTTCCGCGACCAGGTCCGCGACGCGGCCCGGGACGGCGGCGTGGACGGCGACGCGCTGGCCGAGGCGAGCTCGGTGCTGGGCACGGCCGGCGAGCGGCTGAAGCGGCTGCTCGGCTGAGCCGGCCGCTCGGCCGCCGCGGACGGACCCGGGCCCGGCCCCTCTTCCCGAGGGCGCCGGGCCGGGCCGTGTCCGGGCCACCGGGACGCCGGGCGGCCGGTGGGCCGGCCAGTCAGGGCGTCAGGGCGTCAGGGCGTCAGGGCGTCAGGGCGTCAGCACGATCTTGCCGAAGACGTCGCCCTTGGCGAGCCGCGCGAAGCCGTCCCGGGCCTCGGCCAGCGGCAGCACCGAGTCGATCACCGGCCGGACGCCGGTGGTGGCGCAGAGCGAGAGCAGCCCGGCCAGCTCCTCCTTGGTGCCCATCGTCGAGCCGACCACCTTGAGCTCCAGGAAGAAGATCCGGTTCAGCTCGGTGGCGCTCGGGTTGGCGCCGGAGGTGGCACCCGAGATGACGATGGTGCCGCCCGGCCGCAGCGACTTCACCGAGTGCGACCAGGTCGCCGCGCCGACCGTCTCCATCACCGCGTCCACCCGCTCGGGCAGCCGGGCGCCGCTCTCGAAGGCGGCGTCGGCCCCGAGCTCCACGGCGCGCCCGCGCTTGGCCTCGTCCCGGCCGGTGACCCAGACCCGCAGCCCCGCGGCCTTGCCGAGGGCGATCAGCGCGGTCGAGACCCCGCCGCCGGCGCCCTGCACCAGGACGGTGTCGCCCGGGCGGACCCCGGCGTTGGTGAACAGCATGCGGTACGCCGTCAGCCAGGCGGTGGGCAGGCAGGCGGCCTGCTCGAAGGTCAGCCCGGCGGGCTTGGGCAGCAGGTTCCAGGTGGGGACGGCCACCTTCTGGGCGAAGGTGCCCTGGTAGCGCTCGGTCAGGATGGACCGGGGCTCGTCGGGGCCCACCCCGTGGCCGGACTGGCCGATCACCGAGTGCAGGACCACCTCGTTGCCGTGCTCGTCGACGCCGGCGGCGTCGCACCCGAGGATCATCGGCAGCTTCTCGGCGGGCAGGCCGACGCCGCGCAGCGACCACAGGTCGTGGTGGTTCAGGCTGGCGGCCCTGACCGTGACCACGCTCCAGCCGGGGCGGGCCTGCGGCTCGGGGAGTTCGCCCAACTCCAGTCCGCTCAGCGGGTCGGCGGCGTCGATACGTGCGGCGTAGGCAGCAAACATGTCCCGGACGATAGCGGCGACGGCCGGGGCCGGGAACCACGCACGGGTGTGACGCGCGTCCCGGCTTCGGCGGCCCCGCCCGAAGAGGCGGGGGAGCGCTCCCGGCGGACCGGTGCGCTCCCCCGGCCGCGTCAGATCCGGGCCACGCCCTCGGCGCGGGCGGCCTCGGCGACGGCCTTGGTGACCGCCGGGGCGACCCGCTCGTCGAACGGCGAGGGGATGACCTTCTGCGGGGTCAGCTCGTCGGCGACGACACCGGCCAGCGCCTTGGCGGCGGCCAGCTTCATGCCCTCGGTGATCCGGCTGGCCCGCACCTGCAGGGCGCCGGCGAAGATGCCGGGGAAGGCCAGCACGTTGTTGATCTGGTTCGGGAAGTCGCTGCGCCCGGTGGCGACGACCGCCGCGTACTTGTGGGCCACCTCGGGGTGGATCTCCGGGTTGGGGTTGGCCATCGCGAAGACGAACGCGCCCTCGGCCATGGTCGCGACGACCTCCTCCGGCACGGTGCCGCCGGAGACGCCGATGAACACGTCGGCGCCGGCCAGCGCGTCGGCCAGCGAGCCCTTCTGCCCGGTGCGGTTGGTCTGCTCGGCGATCTCGGCCTTGACGTCGGTGAGGTCGCCGCGGCCCTCGTACACCACGCCCTTGCGGTCGCAGACCGCGACGTCGCCGATGCCGGCCGCGACCAGCATCTTGGCGATCGCGATGCCGGCCGCGCCCGCGCCGGAGATGACGGCCCGCAGCGAGCCGATCTCGCGGCCGGTCACCTTGGCCGCGTTCCACAGGGCGGCGGTGGTGACGATCGCGGTGCCGTGCTGGTCGTCGTGGAAGATCGGGATGTCCAGGGCGTCCTGGAGGCGGCGCTCGATCTCGAAGCAGCGGGGGGCGGAGATGTCCTCCAGGTTGACGCCGCCGAAGGAGGGCGCCAGCCGGACCACGGTCTCGACGATCTCGTCGACCTCGGTGCAGGCGAGCGCGATCGGCACCGCGTCCACGCCGCCGAACTGCTTGAACAGGATGGCCTTGCCCTCCATCACGGGCAGGGAGGCCTCCGGGCCGATGTCGCCCAGACCCAGCACCGCGGTGCCGTCGGTGACCACGGCGACGGTGTTGGACTTCCAGGTGTAGTCGTTGACCAGCTCCGGCTGCTCGGCGATGGCCGTGCAGACGCGGGCGACACCGGGGGTGTAGGCGAGGGACAGGTCGTCCGCGTCGCGCACCGGGACGGTCGCCCGGATCTCCATCTTGCCGCCGCGGTGGAGCGCGAAGACCGCGTCGACCGGATCGTCGGTGTCCTGGGTGCTGCTGCTGATGATCTCCGCTGCCACGATGACCTCTTCGTCATTGTTCTGGCGAGGGTGCGCGGCCGACGGGCGGGACGACCCCTCCGGAAACCGGAAACCGGGTACGCCGAAGCGGACCCGGGGGGTGGGTCGGGGCGCTGCGTCGGGCGGCGCCCTCGGATGAGGGTTTATGGGTCTTGTCTGTCCGCGTTGTGCTTGCGGCCGAGCGTAGGTCGGACAAAGGCATCGCACCTATGCCTTTTCGTCCTCGTCACGTGCAGTTCATCGCCGAGCTGTCGCGTCACAGGGGCCCGGCGTCGGAAGCGACGGGCTCCGGCGGCGGCAACGGCGATGGCGCACGCGCACCCGCAGGAGTGAACGCAGACGCGAAGGGGAGCCGGTGTCCCGGATACGGAGCCACGTCGTGACTTCCGTTCCCGGACACCCCGAGCCTGTCGGGACTCGGCGGTCTGGTTCGAGCGTTCGGGGGTCACCCGGTACCGAATTCTGACACACCCGCCGCCGGGCCCGGCAGGGCGGGATGGCAGGATCGCTTGTCCGCCATTTCGCGTACACCCACGAGTCACCGTGGCGGCCGCACGTCACTCCCACAGGAGCCCCCTCATGCACCACCTCCCCCTCCCCCGCCGCCGCCAGGTCGCCGCCTGCGTCGCACTGGCCACCGCCGGAGCCCTGCTGCTGACCGGCTGCGACGACGGCGGGCAGGCCGCCGCGGCGAGCGATCCGGTCCAGGACATCCGCGGCAAGCTGCCGAAGGCGCAGCGCTCCGCCGGGGTGCTGCGGATCGGCATGGACGTCAACTACGCCCCGGTCGAGTTCCGCGGCTCGGACGGCAAGCCGGACGGCCTCGACCCGGACATAGCCAACGCGCTCGGCAAGATCCTGGACGTGCGGATCGAGATCGTCGACACCCCGTTCGACAAGCTGGTGCCCGGACTGCAGGCCAAGCAGTTCGACATGGCGATGTCCGCGATCAGCGACATCCGCAAGCGCCGCGAGGGCCTGGACGACAACGGCAAGCAGGTCAACCCCGGCGTCGACTTCGTGGACTACTTCATCGCGGGCACCTCGATCATCGTCCCGAAGGGCAACCCGAAGGGGATCCGGAACCTGGACGACCTGTGCGGCCGGACGGTCGCGCTGCAGCAGGGCACCACGCAGGACGAGATCATCACCCGCCAGGTGGCCGTCTGCGCCCGGACCGGGCGCCAGCTCACCACCCGCAAGTTCGACAGCGACGCCAAGGCGCTGGCCGAGGTGGCCTCCGGCGCGGCCGCGGCCGGCGTGAACGACTTCCCGGTGGCGGCCTACGCGGCGAAGACCACCGACGGCGGCAACCGCTTCGAGGTGACCGGCGGGCAGTCCACCTCCAACCCGTACGGGATCGCGCTGCGCAAGGACGACACCGCGCTGCGGGACGTGATGGCCAAGGCCGTCGACCAGCTGATCCGCAGCGGCGACTACGACAAGATCCTCGGGAAGTGGAACGTCAGCGCCGGTGCGGCGCAGAACGCGGTGGTCAACGGCGGCATCTGAGCCTCGGGCGGCGGGCCTCCGGGCCAGAAGCAGGGGGATCTGCATACTTATACGCAGGGTGACAGGGGCCCGGAATCGGTCCGAATAGCGGACGGTGTGAGCCCTCGTTATCCGATTTTGATCTGAATGAGGGCCACCTGACCGTCCTCAGATGGCAGGATTCCCCCCATCTCGGATCGAGCCGGCCACTGGTCGAGGCGGTTCGGTCAACGTCCACCTCGGCGGAGGGTGGCGGATGCAGTTCTTCGTACCACCCCGGGCGGTACCCCCCGCCCGGGCACTGCACGACCCGGCCCTGCACGTACGACGACGTACAGCGACATACACCCGTACAGCGCCGTACGGCCTGCTGCCCAGGTGTGCCGCCCCCGCGGCGCGCTCCGCCCGACCTCTCCCTCAGGAGGAGATCCCCCTCATGACCGCCCGTACCCAGCGCACCCGGCTCCTCGCCGCCGGCGCGGTTGCCGCCACCGTCTCCCTCGTCCTGACCGGCTGCGGCAGCAGCGGCTCGTCCTCCTCGGCCGGCAGCAGCGGCGCCAACGCGTCCGCCTCGGTCAAGGCGGTCACCGCCGACCCCACCCTGGTCTCCCAGCTGCCGGCCGACGTGAAGTCCTCGGGCAAGATCGTCGTCGCGGCCGACGCCTCCTACGCGCCCAACGAGTTCCAGGACGCCTCGGGCAAGGTCATCGGCATGGACGTCGACCTGGCCAACGCCATCGGCCAGAAGCTCGGTCTCCAGGTCGAGGTCCAGAACTCCCCGTTCACCGCGATCATCCCGGGCATCCAGGCCAACAAGTTCCAGCTGGGCATGAGCTCCTTCACGGACAACAAGGACCGTGAGGCCACCGTCGACATGGTGACCTACTTCTCGGCGGGCACCAGCGCGGCGGTCAAGAAGGGCAACCCGGACAAGATCGACGCCAACGACCTCTGCGGCAAGAAGGTCGCCGTCCAGACCGGCACCACCCAGGCCGACCAGATCAAGGACGTCATCAACCCGGCGTGCGTCAAGGCCGGCAAGCCCCCGGTGCCCAACGACGGCGACAAGTTCGACCTGCAGACCGACGTGACCCAGGCCGTGGTCTCCGGCCGCGACCAGGTCATGCTGGCCGACTCCCCGGTCGTCGACTACGCCATCAAGCAGACCAACGGCCAGCTGGAGCAGCTCGGCACCGTCGAGGGCAAGGCCCCGTACGGCATCGTCCTGACCAAGGGCTCCGCGCTCGCCAAGCCCGTCCAGGGCGCCGTCCAGTCGCTGATGGACGACGGCACCTACAAGCAGATCCTCGAGAAGTGGGGCGTCCAGGCGGGCGCGATCACCCAGTCCCAGATCAACGGCGCCACCAGCTGACCCTCCGCCAGTTCCCCACCCCCCTGAGGCCACTGTGAACCATTCCGATCAGGGGACGGCGCACCCGGGACGGCCCGAAACCTTCAAGGCCGTCCCGGTCCGCCACCCCGGCCGGTGGGCCGGAGCCGTCGTCGTCGCGGTCCTCGCGGCCATGATGCTCCACGCCCTGATCTTCAATCCCGCCTTCCAGTGGGACGTCGTCAACACCTACCTCTTCGACTCCAGCATCCTGCACGGCCTGGGCGTCACCCTCGAACTGACCGCGCTGTCCATGGTGATGGGCGTCGCCGGCGGCATCATCCTCGCGGTGATGCGGCTGTCGCCGAACCCCCTGCTGTCCGGCACCGCGTGGTTCTACATCTGGGTCTTCCGCGGCACCCCCGTCCTGGTCCAGCTGGTCTTCTGGAACTTCATGGGCGCGCTCTGGCCCAAGCTGTCGATCGGCATCCCGTTCGGCCCGGAGTTCTGGTCCGAGTCGACCAACACGCTGATCCCGGTCTTCACCGCGGCGCTGCTCGGCCTGGGCCTCAACGAGGCCGCGTACATGGCGGAGATCGTCCGCGGCGGCATCCAGTCGGTGGACGAGGGGCAGACCGAGGCGGCCCACGCGCTCGGCATGAGCCGGTTCGCGACCATGCGCCGGATCGTCCTGCCGCAGGCCATGCGGGTGATCATCCCGCCGACCGGCAACGAGACCATCTCGATGCTCAAGACCACCTCGCTGGTCAGCGTCATCGCGCTGGAGGAGCTGTTCCGGGCCGGGCAGAACATCTACTCGCGCACCTTCCAGACCATCCCGCTGCTGATCACCGTCAGCCTCTGGTACCTCTTCCTGACCTCCGTGCTGACCGTCGGGCAGTACTACGTCGAGCGGTACTACGCTCGGGGTACCAGCAGGACGCTGCCGCCGACCCCGCTCCAGCGCGTGCGCGGCCTCTTCCGCGGCAAGCCCGCGCCGAAGACCGAGCACGACGTCGTCCCGGGGCTCGAGGGAGGTGGTCACGCATGACCGATCTGACCAAGCAGCCGCAGGACGCCGCACCGGGCGAGCCGATGGTCAAGGCCGAGGGCGTGCGCAAGTCGTACGGCCTGGTCGAGGTGCTCAAGGGCATCGACCTGGAGGTCAAGCCCCGCGAGGTGTTCTGCCTCATCGGCCCGTCGGGCTCCGGCAAGTCGACCTTCCTCCGGTGCATCAACCACCTGGAGAAGATCAACGGCGGACTGCTGTCCGTCGACGGCGAGCTGGTCGGCTACCGGCGCAAGGGCGACAAGCTCTACGAGCTCAAGGACCGCGAGGTCGCGCTCAAGCGGCGCGACATCGGCATGGTGTTCCAGCGCTTCAACCTGTTCCCGCACATGACCGCCATAGAGAACGTCATCGAGGCGCCGGTCCAGGTGAAGGGCGAGTCCAAGGCCGACGCCCGCGAGCGCGGGATGGCCCTGCTGGAGCGGGTCGGCCTGTCCGACAAGGCGAAGAACTACCCGTCGCAGCTCTCCGGCGGCCAGCAGCAGCGCGTGGCGATCGCCCGCGCACTGGCCATGAAGCCGAAGCTGATGCTCTTCGACGAGCCCACCTCCGCGCTCGACCCGGAGCTGGTCGGCGAGGTGCTGGACGTCATGCGCGGGCTGGCCGAGGAGGGGATGACGATGATCGTCGTCACCCACGAGATGGGCTTCGCCCGCGAGGTCGGCGACGCGCTGGTGTTCATGGACGGCGGCGTCGTCGTCGAGTCCGGGACCCCCCGCGACGTGCTCACCGACCCGCAGCACGAACGCACCAGGGCCTTCCTCTCCAAGGTCCTGTAGATCCCTACCGTCGGCGCCCGGCAGGCTGCTCCTGCCGGGCGCCGACGTTTTCCCCACTCGGGTAATAGGCTGGAAGCAGTCAGCCCGTTACCGACACTTCTGGAAGGACCGCCGTGGAGCTCGCCTCGTACGCCGACCTCGCCGTCCGGCTGGTGAACACCGAGGAGCCCGAGCGCGGAACCGACTCGCTGACCTCCGTCGAGGCCGTGCGCGAGCTGTTCTCCGACTCCTCGCGGGCCGCCGCGCTGGCCGACGAGTCCGACCTGCCCCGGCTGCGGGCGGTGCGGACCAGACTGCGCGGGGTCTTCGAGGCCGCCGCCGAGAACGACGAGGTCCGGGGCGTCGACCTGCTGAACAGCCTGCTGATGGAGTACCCCGTCAGCCCGCTGGTCTCCGGGCACGACTACCTGGACGACGCCGGCCGGCCCCGCTGGCACCTGCACCTCGCCGACAACTCGCCGACCGCCACCGCGCACTTCAGCGCCGTCGCCTGCATGGGCCTGGCCGTGCACCTGACCGAGCTGGGCGCCGACCGGCTCGGCATCTGCCAGGCCGCCCCCTGCCGCAACGCCTACCTGGACACCTCGACCAACCGCTCCCGCCGCTACTGCTCGGACCGCTGCGCGACCCGCGCCAACGTCGCCGCCTACCGGGCCCGCAAGCGCCAGGAGGCGGAGGCCGCGGCGCCGGGCAACACCCCCTAGCGCGGCTGCGGCGGGTGGACGTCCTCCACCCAGAGGCCCAGCCGGCGGGCCAGGCCCGGGACGGCGGCCAGCCGGCCGCCGAGCAGCAGCCGCTCCAGCCGGCGGCCGGGCGCCAGCCAGGCCGGGCGCGGGCGCAACCGCAGCAGCACCCGGCCGAGCACCAGCTCGTCCGGCACCGGGCCGTAGCTGCGGCTGTCGCTGTCCACCGGCCGGTTGTCGGACAGCAGCCACCAGCCCGCCGGGCGGCGCTCGGCGGCCCGCTTGACCACCAGCAGGTCCTGCTGGAAGGGGTGCCGGAAGAGCACCACCGCGCCCGGGCGGATCGGCGCGCCGTAGCGCACCAGCAGCTGGTCGCCCTCGCGCAGGGTCGGGACCATCGAGGGCCCGGCCACGTCGACCAGCCCGAACGGCAGCGCGCCGCCGCCCCGGGCGCCGCCCCCGGCTTCCGCGCTCCGCGCCACGACTCCTCCTCCCGACCGAACGGTCCCAGTCTGCCGCACGGATCGTCACCCCGTTCGATGTCCGGATTACCCCGGTTCCGGGTCCGCCTTTTGCCCTAGGCCCACCGCCCGATCGCGAAACCCGCAGGGCGGAAGGGTAATCTCGGGCGCGGGAAGACGATCTAAGGAAGGACTCCCATGTTCTCTCGTCTGTTTGCACCGCGCGCCACCGCCCACGCCCACTGCGACCTGCCCTGCGGCGTGTACGACCCGGCGCAGGCCCGGATCGAGGCCGAGTCGGTCAAGGCCACCCAGGAGAAGTACCAGGCCAACGAGGACCCGCACTTCCGCGCCCGCGCCGTCATCATCAAGGAGCAGCGCGCCGAGGCCGTCAAGCACCACATCTCGGTGCTGTGGAGCGACTACTTCAAGGCCCCGCACTTCGAGAAGTACCCGCAGCTGCACGCGCTGATCAACGACACCCTGAAGGCCGCCTCGGCCGCCAAGGCGTCCACCGACCCGGCCACCGGCCAGGCCCTGCTGGACCTGATCGCCGAGGTCGACAAGATCTTCTGGGAGACCAAGCAGGCCTGAGCCTGACGCGTCGCCACCCGACCGCCCCCGTCCGCACCGCCGGACGGGGGCGGTCGTGCGTCCACGGCCGACCCGGCCGGGACCCACCCCGGTAAGGGTTGCCTAGCCTGAGTGGCTGTTATGCTGCCAGGGCGTCCGAGGGGGAAGTCCGGTGTGAGTCCGGCGCTGACCCGCAACGGTGAGCGCGGCCCGCACGGCCGCGCCAGCCCGATCGCCCCCGGCCGCTGACCTCCCGACAACTCGCCGTGGACTGCGAGGGGACGGCGCCGCACGGGCCCGCGCCCGCCCGGCGCCCGCCCCCGCGCGCCCGCGGCCCGAGGCAAGGCGCACAACCCCGGTGAACGAGCGCAGCGAACGGACCGTCAACAGGTGCGCGCGGGCCCACGCCCGTGTGCGGCCCGGCGGGGCCGGCACGTGAGCGGCGCCGCGGCCGCGCCGCCCGCCCGGCGGATACCCGCCCCGCCCCTCGCCCTCGGCCTGGCCGTCGCCCTGCTGCTCTCGCTGGTCTGCGGGGTCGCGCTGGGCGCCGCCGGCCTCGGCCCTGCCCGGGTGCTGCGGCTGCTCGCCGCCGGGCTGACGGGCGGTCGACTGGAGGCCGACGAGGCCGCCGCGTACGCCATCGTCTGGGAGATCCGGCTGCCGCGCACCGTGCTGGCCGCGGTGGTCGGCGCCGGGCTCGCCGCCACCGGGGTCGCCGTGCAGGCTCTGGTGCGCAACGCGCTGGCCGATCCGTTCGTGCTCGGGATCTCCTCCGGCGCGGCCGTCGGCGCCAACGCCGTCCTGCTGCTGGGCGCCTTCGCCTCGCTCGGGGTGTGGGCGATCTCGGCCTCCGCCTTCGGCACCGCGCTGCTCGCCATGGTGCTGGTCTACCTGGCCGCCCGGACCGCCCACGGACTCACCCCGCTGCGCCTGGTGCTCACCGGCACCGCGCTCTCCTACGGCTTCTCCGCCGCCACCGCGCTGATGGTCTTCGCCGCCGCCCGCGGCGAGGCCGCCCGGGACGCCATGATGTGGCTGCTCGGCAACCTCGGCGGCGCCACCTGGGGATCCGTCCCGATCGTCGCCGCCACCGTGCTCGCCGGCCTGGTCCACCTGCACTGCTCCGCGGGCCGGCTGGACGCGCTCGCCATGGGTGACGAGACGGCCGCCTCGCTCGGCGTGGACCCGGACCGGCTGCGCCGCGAGCTGTTCGTGGTGACCGCCGCCGTCACCGGCACGGTGGTCGCGGTCAGCGGGGCGATCGGCTTCGTCGGGCTGATGGTCCCGCACCTGGCCCGGATGCTGGTCGGGGCCGGCCACCGCCGGGTGCTGCTGGTCGCGCCGGTGGCGGGTGCGCTACTGCTGGTCTGGGTGGACATCGTCTCGCGGACCCTGCTGGCGCCCGCCGAACTGCCCGTCGGGGTCGGCACCGCGGTGCTCGGCGTGCCCTGCTTCCTGTTCCTGATGCGCCGCCGCGGCCACGCCCTCGGGGGGCGCTGATGGACCTCTCCCTCGACCGGGTCTCGGTCGACCTGGCCGGTGCCCGGCTGGTCCACGACGTCGTGCTGAAGGCCGCCGCCGGGCAGGTGGTCGGTCTGGTGGGGCCGAACGGCAGCGGCAAGTCGACCCTGCTGCGCTGCGTCTACCGGGCGCTGCGGCCCGCCGCCGGGGCCGTCCTGCTGGACGGCGCCGAGCTGCACGCGCTCCCCGCCCGCGAGGCCGCCCGGCGGGTGGCCGCGCTGCCGCAGGAGCACTCCGCCGAGTTCGACTTCACCGTCGCCGAGGTGGTCGCGATGGGCCGGCTGCCGCACCGGAGCGGGCTGGGCGGGCCGGGCCCGGACGACCGCGCGCGCTGCGCGCGGGCGCTGCGCCGGGTCGGCGCCGAGCACCTGGCCGGACGGGGCTTCCCGAGCCTGTCCGGCGGCGAGAAGCAGCGGGTGCTGATCGCCCGCGCGCTGGTCCAGGACCCGCGGCTGCTGGTGCTCGACGAACCCACCAACCACCTGGACATCGCCCACCAGTTGGACGTGCTGGCGCTGGTCCGGGAGGCCGGGCCGACGGTGCTCACCGCCCTGCACGACCTCAACCTGGCGGCCGGCCACTGCGACCTGCTGTACGTGCTGCGGGCCGGCCGGATCGTCGCCTCCGGGCCGCCCGCCGAGGTGCTCCGGCCCGACCTGCTGGCCGAGGTGTTCGGCGTCCGGGCCACCCCCGTCCGGCACCCGGTGACCGGCGCCCTCCAGCTGCTCTTCGACCGTGTCCACCCCACCCGCTAGGAACCCGCTTGCGCACCAAGGCCGTTGCCTCCGCCGCCCTGCTCGCCCTCGGACTCACCGCCTGCGGCGCGGAGATCGCCCCCGGCGACGCCGCCGCCGGCTCCGCCCACTACCCGGTGACCGTGCAGAACTGCGGCACCGCGCTCACCTTCGACCGCAAGCCCGCCCGGGCGGTCACCAACGACGTCGGCATCACCGAGCTGATGCTCGCCCTCGGCCTCGCCGACCGGATGGCCGGCTACGTGATGCCCGACGACAAGGGCCGGGTCGACCAGGTCGCCTGGAAGGACGGCTACCAGCGGACCGCGTGGCTCTCCAGGAAGGAGATCACCAAGGAGATCGTGCTGGACGCCCGGGCCGACCTGGTCTTCGCGGGCTGGCACTACGGCTTCGACGAGGGGAGCGGCTTCACCCCGCAGGCGCTGAAGGACCTCGGCATCGGCTCGTACGTGCTCAGCGAGTCCTGCCGCAGCGGCCGGGGCCCCGAGCGCGGGGTGATGTCCCCGCTGGACGCGCTCTACACCGACCTGGCCAACCTGGGCGAGGTCTTCGACGTCCGGGACCGCGCCGACCGGCTGATCGCCGACTTCCGGGCGCAGGTGGCCGCCGTGCCTGAGCCCGCGCACCGGCCGTCCGTCTTCCTGTACGACAGCGGGAAGGACAAGCCGTACACCGCCGGGAGGTTCGCCGCGCCCCAGGAGATCATCGCCAGGGCCGGCGGGACCAACGTGACGGGCGACCTCGCCGACAGCTGGACCACCGTCGGATGGGAGAGCGTCGTCGAGCGCGATCCCGAGGTGATCGTGATCAACAACTACGGGGAGACCGGCGCCGAGGCCAAGCGCGCCTTCCTGAAGTCCTTCCCGCCGCTCGCCGGCGTCTCGGCGGTCCGGAACGACCGGATCTTCGTCCTGGACTACGTCGACCTGGTGGAGAGCCCGCGCAACCCGGCCGCGATCACCGCACTGGCCGCCTACCTGCGCACCGTCCCCGCCCGCTGACCGGCGGCCCGGATCCCGCTCCCCCGGCGGGCCCGCCGGCCCGGCCCGCCGGGCGTACGCTCGGAGGTGCGAGCCGACGGACCCGACCGGAGGAGCGAGATCATGACCACCACGGCGGCGCCGTCCGCCTTCGACACCCGTGCGCTGCGCGAGGGCATCGAGCGCAGCGACCCCGCGGCCCTGCTGGCCCTGTACGCGGACGACGCGGAACTGCGCGTGGTCGACCGCAAGACCCAGCCCAGCCACCCCCTGGTGATGCACGGGCGGGACGAGATCGCCGCCATGCTGAACGAGGTCTACAGCCGCGAGCCCACCCACACCCTCGAACAGGTGGTGGTCCAGGGCGAGCACGTCGCCTTCATGGAGTCCTGCCGCTACCCCGACGGCGTGCGGGTGCTGATGACCTCCATGGCCGACCTGCGGGACGGCAGGATCGTCGACCAGACCTCGATCCAGGCCTGGGACGAGACCGGGCCCGCCCAGTAGGCTCGTCGGCATGATCCGCACCGCCGTCGCCACCGACGTCCCCGTCATCCACGCCATGGTCCGCGAACTCGCCGAGTACGAGAAGGAACCGCACGCGGCGGTGGCCACCGAGGAGCAGCTGCACGACGCTCTGTTCGGTGCCAGTCCCGCGCTCTTCGGCCTGGTCGCCGAGGACGAGGCCACCGGCGAGCCGGTCGGCTTCGCCGTCTGGTTCCTCAACTTCTCGACCTGGCGCGGCACCCACGGGATCTACCTGGAGGACCTCTACGTCCGCCCGGAGGCCCGCGGCGGCGGCCACGGCAAGGCCCTGCTGCTGGAGCTGGCGCGGATCGCCGTCGAGCGCGGCTACGCGCGGATGGAGTGGTCGGTCCTCGACTGGAACGAGCCCTCGATCAACTTCTACAAGTCGCTCGGCGCCGTCCCGATGGACGACTGGAGCATCTTCCGGCTCACCGGCGAGGCGCTCACCGCCGCCGGGAGCCGCTGAACGGTCCGCCCGAACCCCTGCCACCCTGCGTCGCGATGGCTTACCATGAGTGACTCCCGAGCCCCGGACGGCGTGCGGAAAGCGGTAAGGTCTCAGGCGGATACGCGGCGTCCGGCCGCCCTGCGAGGGGTATGACCGGTACGTACCGCACCACCCCTCTGGACAGTTGGGGCGAAGCAGTTGAGCCAAGCAACAGACAGTGCCGCGGCCACCGGCCCGGAAGCACAGCGCGTCACCCAGGAGGTGAGGGTGTCCCAGATCGACGGCGAGCCCGGAGTGCAGGACTTCGTGGAGGTCCGGCTGCCCGCGGCAGGGGCCTACCTCTCGGTCCTGCGAACAGCGACGGCCGGCCTGGCGGCGCGGCTCGACTTCACCCTCGACGAGATCGAGGACCTTCGGATCGCGGTCGACGAGGCCTGCGCCATCCTGCTCCAGCAGGCGGTGCCCGGTTCCGTCCTGTCCTGCGAGTTCCGGCTGGTCGGCGACTCGCTGAAGGTGACGGTCGCCGCCCCGACCACGGACGGCAAGGCGCCCGAACGCGACACCTTCGCCTGGACGGTGCTCTCCGCACTGGCCGGCGAGGTGGACTCCTCGGTCGCCGAGGACAAGACCGTGTCGATCAGCCTGCACAAGAAGCGCGGCGGCCCCGCCGCCCACTAGACGGGCGTCGAGCAGCACCGCGCGAAGGGCCGTCCGTCCGCCCCCGATCCGGGGCCGGGCGGGCGGCGCCCGGTACCGCCCCCCAGCGGTACGACCAACGAGAAGATGCCGGGGCCAACGGGCCCCGGTGCTCCCGGAACGGAACGGGGGAATGGCCGTGAGTGATCTGGACCGTACCGGCCTCGCGACGGCGGGCCCTGCCGTACCGACCCAGGCGAGCGTTCCCGGCCTCGCCGCCAACGACGATGCGCACCCGAAGGACGCCCACCGGATGAGCCACCCGACCGAGCCGACGTCTGATCCGACGCCCGCCTCGCCGACCCCGCCCGAGCCGGCGGACGAGGCGGGGGACCTGCGGGGCGCGGTGCCCACCCAGGGCCCGCACCGCACGGGCGCGCCGGACCGGGAGGCGGCCCGCGCGCTGTTCGTCCGGCTGTCGGCGCTGCCCGAGGGCTCCCCGGAGCGCGTCGAGCTGCGCAACCAGCTGGTGCGGATGCACATCCCGCTGGTCGAGCACCTGGCCCGGCGGTTCCGCAACCGGGGCGAGCCGCTGGACGACCTCACCCAGGTCGCCACCATCGGCCTGATCAAGTCGGTGGACCGCTTCGACCACGAGCGCGGGGTCGAGTTCTCCACCTACGCGACGCCGACCATCGTCGGCGAGATCAAGCGGCACTTCCGCGACAAGGGCTGGGCGGTCCGGGTGCCGCGCCGGCTGCAGGAGCTGCGGCTGTCGCTCACCACGGCGACCAGCGAGCTCTCCCAGCGGCACGGCCGCTCCCCCACGGTGCACGAGCTCGCCGAGCACCTGGGCATCTCCGAGGAGGACGTCCTGGAGGGTCTGGAGTCCGCCAACGCGTACTCCACGCTGTCCCTGGACGTCCCGGACAGCGACGACGAGTCGCCGGCCGTGGCGGACACCCTGGGCGCCACCGACGAGGCCCTGGAGGGCGTCGAGTACCGCGAGTCGCTCAAGCCGCTGCTGGCCCAACTGCCGCCCCGGGAGCAGAAGATCCTGGTGCTGCGGTTCTTCCGGAACATGACGCAGTCGCAGATCGCCGCCGAGGTGGGGATCTCCCAGATGCACGTGTCCCGGCTGCTGGCCCGGACCCTGGCGCAGCTGCGGGAGAAGCTCCTCGTGGAGGAGTAGGACGGTCGGCCGCCGGAGACGGCGGCCGACCCCCCGACGGCCGTGACGGCCGTGACGGCCCTGACGCTCAGCCCTCGTGCGGCGCGTACAGGGCCGCCGTCGCCTTCGGGTTCAGCAGCGAGCCGATGCCGACCAGACCGAGCAGACCCACCAGCACGCCGACGGCGATCATCGCGCCACCGCTCTGCAGCATGTAGTAGCCGACCGGCAGGCAGATCGAGTTGGTCAGCACCGCGGGGCTGCGGCCCCAGCGGCGCTCCTTGAGCAGCGCCCGGGCGGCCAGTATCGGCAGCACCCCGAGCAGCACGATGACCAGGCCGCCGAACTCGTTCAGGGCCAGCTGCTTGGACTGCCCGGACAGCGCCGAGACCATGTCCCAGACGCCGACGACGGCCAGCGCGGCGCCCTCCAGGGCGGTGATGGCGGCGCCCACGGTCAGCGGCGCGGGGCGGGCCGGGCCCGCCGAGGGTACGGGTGCGGAGGATTCTGCGGTCACTCCAGCAGGGTAGCCGCCGGTCGGCCCGTACCGACCCGTAGGCTTTCCCCATGCGCGCTCTCCTGGTCGTGAACCACAAGGCCACCACCACCAGTGGCCGGACCAGGGACGTGCTGATCCACGCGCTGCGCAGCGACCTCAAGCTGGAGGTCGCGGAGACGCAGTACCGGGGCCACGCGCGCGACCTGGCCCGCGAGGCGACGGAGGACGGCACGGTCGACCTGGTGGTCGCGCTCGGCGGTGACGGCACCGTCAACGAGGTGGTGAACGGGCTGCTGGCGCACGGCCCGGGCGAGAAGGTCCCGCGACTGGCCGTGGTGCCGGGCGGTTCGACCAACGTGTTCGCCCGGGCACTGGGGCTGCCGAACGACCCGGTGGAGGCCACCGGCGCCCTGCTGAACGCGCTGGACCAGGGCAGCGAGCGGCCGATCGGCCTGGGCAAGGCGATGACCGAGGGGCTGCCGGACCGCTGGTTCACCTTCACCGCCGGCCTCGGCTTCGACGCGGGGGTGGTGGGCCGGGTGGAGGAGCAGCGGAGGGCGGGGCGCAAGTCCACCCACGCGCTCTACGTCGGGCAGGCGCTCCGGCACTACGTCACCCAGCGTGAGCAGCGCCGTTCCGGCCCGGTGACCCTGGAACTCCCGGGCCACCAGGGCGTGCCGGGCCTGGTGCTGGCCATAGTCAGCAACACCTCCCCGTGGACGTTCCTGGGCAACCGACCGGTGTACCCCTCACCGCTCGCCTCCTTCGACACGGATCTCGACGTCTTCGGCATCACCCGGATGACGGCGTTCGGTACGGCTCGAACGATCCGTCAGATCCTGCGGTCGTACGCGCCTTCGAGCGACGGCGCACCGCCGGTGGGCCCCACCGGCAAGCACGTCGTCTCCTATCACGACGTCAGACACTTCACCTTGGTTTCAGAGGAACCCGCCCCGTTCCAGGTCGACGGCGACCATCTTGGAGACAGGAGGCGCGTCAGTTTCACAGGCGTTCGGCGGGCACTGCGTGTGATTGTGTGACCGGAAGGGGGGTTCACCCTTCTTCTCGAACGCACAAGCCCCCTTCACTCCATAGAAGTACTGGCTGTGAGCTAGGCGACACCGAAGAATCAAAAATTCCTCCCTGAAGGGGGTTGTATCCGGGCCCGAGGTTTGCGAACCTCTACATGGCGTTCGGGACACATCGCAGCGACGGCAACCTCAGATCCTGGCGGGTGTCGACCGCGGGGCGTCCCTCGAATCGCCGAATCCCTCCCCAGCACAGACCACCCGGGCCCCGGCGGGCCTTTGGTCTCTTTTGCTGTTGCGGGATTCGTGAAAGCGTTCACATTCACAAGCCATCGATTATGCCGATCGGGTGACCCCCGCCGGCAGGAGGAGTTGGACGACCATGGACTGGCGCCACCGCGCTGTCTGCCGCGAAGAGGACCCGGAGCTGTTCTTCCCGATCGGGAACACCGGTCCTGCTCTGCTGCAGATCGAGGAAGCCAAGGCCGTGTGCCGCCGCTGTCCGGTCATGGAGCAGTGCCTGCAGTGGGCTCTTGAGACCGGCCAGGACGCCGGCGTCTGGGGCGGCATGAGCGAGGACGAGCGTCGCGCGATGAAGCGCCGTGCCGCCCGCAACCGCGCCCGCACCGCCTGATCACACGCCGTAGTACCAGCGGTAACCGCAGCACCGATCGACACATGATCAAAGGCTTCCCTGCACCTCCTGGTGAAGCCTTCCGCACAAAGGACCTTGCCCCGCGAGGTCCCGCGACACCGGACCGCCCCAGACACTTGATACTGTTCACTTAGAGCAATATTGTGGAGCTGTGGCGCTCACCGTGTGCAACGCACCGGCGAGGTGTCGCTACCCAGAGCCCCCGTTCCGGCCGACTCCCCCCGACGGCCGGAACGGGTTGAGAGGCCCTGTCGACCCACCCCCCCCCGGTCGACAGGGCCTCGTTTCTGTTTCCGCGCCCGGACGGGTGCGCCGTCCCGGGGCGCGTGGGGTGCGGACCCGGCGCCCGGGCCGGATGCACGCCCCCGCCGCGCTCCTCGACGCACCGACCCGTGGCGGCCTGAACCTGCCGGCCGGAGCACATCGGCCCGAGTGCGCCGGCCGGACGCGGCAGCCGGAACGCGGCAGTTGGAACGCGGCAGTTGGAACGCGGAGGCCGGGACAGCCGGTCAGCGGACCGGGATCTCCAGGATCACCTTGGTGCCGCCGTTCGGTCCGGCCACCATGTCGAAGGTGCCGCCCAGCTCGCCGGTCGCCAGCGTGCGGACGATCTGCAGGCCGAGGTTGCCGGCCGTCTTCGGATCGAACCCCTCGGGCATGCCGCGGCCGTCGTCCTGCACGGTGATCAGCAGGTACTCCTCCGGCCGGGCCCCGCCGTTCCAGCTGTCCGACCAGCCCATCCCCGTCGCCGGGGCCCGTCCGCGCAGTGCGCTCACCTCCAGGTTCCCGGAGGCGGTCGGGCCGAAGGCGTGCTCCAGCGCGTTCTGCAGCAGCTCGGTCAGCACCATCGACAACGGGGTGGCGACCTCCGCGGACAGGATGCCGAAGCTGCCGCTGCGGCGGGTGGCGACCCGTCCGTCCTGGGACAGCTCCATCGCCATCGCCAGCACCCGGTCGGCGATCTCGTCGAAGGCCACCTGCTCGTCCAGCGCCTGGGAGAGCGTCTCGTGCACGATCGCGATCGAGCCGACCCGGCGCACCGCCTCGTCCAGCGCGGCCCGGCCGGCCTCCGACTCCATCCGGCGGGACTGCAGGCGCAGCAGCGCCGCGACGGTCTGCAGGTTGTTCTTCACCCGGTGGTGGATCTCCCGGATGGTGGCGTCCTTGGTCATCAGCTCGCGGTCGCGGCGCCGCAGCTCGGTGACGTCCCGGCAGAGCACCAGCGAGCCGGTGAGGGTGCCCTTCGGCTTGAGCGGGATCGCCCGCACCGTCACCACTCCGCCCTGCGCCTCCACCTCGGTCTGCCGCGGCGCCCAGCCGCTCGCCAGCTTCACCAGCGCCTCGTGCACGGCCGCCCGGGAGGGCGGGACGAGGTCGGCGGTGGCCCGGCCGAGGTGGCTGCCGACGAGGTCGGTGGTCAGCCCCAGGCGGTGGTAGGCGGAGAGGGCGTTGGGGCTGGCGTAGGTGACGATGCCGTCCGCGTCCAGGCGGATCAGGCCGTCGCCGACCCGCGGCGCGGCGTCCATGTCGGCCTGCTCGATGCCGGGGAACGGGAAGGCGCCGGCCGCGATCATCTGGGCCAGGTCGGAGGCGCTCTGGAGGTAGGTGAGCTCCAGCCGGCTGGGGGTGCGGACGGTGAGCAGGTTGGTGTTGCGGGCGATCACCCCGAGCACCTTGCCCTCGCGCCGGACCGGGATGGACTCCACCCGCACCGGCACCTCCTCGCGCCACTCGGGGTCGCCCTCGCGCACGATCCGGCCCTCGTCGAAGGCGGCGTCCAGGAGCGGGCGGCGGCCGCGCGGGACGAGGTGGCCGACCATGTCGTCCTGGTAGGAGGTGGGCCCGGTGTTGGGCCGCATCTGCGCCACCGAGACGTAGCGGATGCCGTCCCAGGTGGGGATCCACAGGACGAGGTCGGCGAAGGAGAGGTCGGAGAGCAGCTGCCACTCCGAGACCAGCATGTGGAGCCATTCCACGTCGGCCCCGGTGAGGGTGGTGTGGCGGCGGACGAGTTCGTTCAGCGAGGGCACATGGCGAGCGTATCGCCGCGGGTGCGGGCGGGGCGCGGCGGACCGGGAGGCGGACCGGGGGCGGATCGCGCGGCCGGCCTGCGGCGGAACCGGTCGACCCGAGTTGTCCAGACCAATTTTCGGGGAGGCCTGGACAACCGAGATTGGTCTAGTCCACAATGAATGAGCACCAAGGAGAGGCCCACCGCGCAACTGCCCTGACCGCGCGAGGCCTTTCCTCGGTCGGACGCCGCCGAGCGAGGACCCCGCACAGTTCTCGATCGACCCCGGCGACCGACGACAGCTCCGGGCTGCGGTGCCGCACGGGTTGAGGGTCCCGTGTCGGCGCCGTGGCCCGTAGTGCTTTCCGGCCGCCCCCGGGTGCGGCGGCCGCCCCGGGACTCCCCCGCCGGAGCCCCGCTCCGCCGCTCGAACGGCTCGGGCCCCGTCCACAGGCTGTGGACGGGCGCAGGGCGGTGATCGCCTCGACGGGCGGGGGCTGCGAGATCGAACGCCAGGCCGGCACGACGATG